>JAGLWX010000015.1 GCA_023133185.1 Fidelibacterota bacterium | reverse complement strand
GCCCGGAGAAGCGCTCTTGCCTATAAGTACAGAGAAGGTGTAATAAAGGTTTTGGAAGATTTTAGACTTGAAGATGCAAAATCTAAAACGATTCGTCAGTTTTTAAAAGCGCTGGATATTGAAGATAAGCGAATCACATTGCTTACATCGGAGCTTACCGAAAATCTGTACCTTGCATGTCGTAATTTTTACAATATTCTGCTGGTCGAAGCAGAGAGAGCCTCAACTTATGATATGCTGGATTGCGAGGTGCTTCTGGTGGATAAAGAAGGATTTGAAAAATTAAACAACCGTCTTCTGGCAAATTAATAGGGATTGAAAGATGTCAATTAAAGGTACAATCATCATTAAACCAATTTTGACTGAAAAAATAAATGCTCTGCAGGAAACTGAACGAAAGTATGGCTTTAGAGTTCATCCGCAAGCCAACAAAATTGAGATCAAAAAAGCTGTTGAGGACCGATTCGGAGTAAAAGTTGATAAAGTCGCTACTATGAATGTTAAAGGGAAATTAAAACAGATGACCATCCGGAGCGGTGGCAGAGTGATACGCACGAGTGGCAAACGCTCTGACTGGAAAAAAGCGATTGTGACACTCAAAGAAGGTGAAAAAATAGATTTCTATCAAGGAGAAACCGCGGTATAGGCTTATGGGTATTAAGAAAATCAAACCAACAACACCGGGACAGCGTTTTATGTCGGTCGATACATTTGAGGATATCACCACTACAACACCGGAAAAAAGCCTGCTTGTACCTCTGAAACGTTCAAGTGGGCGTAATAATAGAGGACGCATTACATCCCGCAGACGGGGTGGCGGACATAAACGCAACTACCGTCTGATCGATTTTAAGCGGGATAAACATGGCATCGAAGCAGTTGTAAAAACGATTGAATACGATCCAAACAGATCGTCCCGCATCGCATTACTGTATTATAAAGACGGTGAAAAACGGTATATCATCGCTCCCGATGGTTTACAAGTAGGGAATGTGATTGTTTCCGGATTGGATGCACCGATTAAAGTCGGTAATTCACTGCCGTTAAAAAATATACCCGCCGGTACCTTAATTCATAATATTGAAATGAAACCCAAAAAAGGCGGTCAGATTGCAAGAGGTGCTGGAACAGCGGCTCAGATCATGGCAAAAGAGGGAAAATATGTTACCCTCAAAATGCCTTCCGGTGAAATGAGACTGGTACTGGCAGAATGTTATGCTACCGTTGGTGAAGTCGGAAACCGAGACCATGAGAATATCAGTTTGGGTAAAGCCGGTCGTAGTCGCTGGCTTGGTCGCCGTCCGAAAGTTCGTGGAGTCGCTATGAACCCGGTTGATCATCCGATGGGTGGTGGTGAAGGAAAAAGTTCCGGTGGTCGGCACCCGGTTTCACCGTGGGGACAGCCGTCCAAAGGTTACCGGACGCGTAAAAAACGCAATCCCAGTGATAAATTTATTATTAAGAGACGCACCAAATAATTAGGGAGAATATTGAATGAGTCGTTCACTGAAAAAAGGACCCTACATTGATGCAAAATTGCAGACCAAAATTGGTGAAATAAACCAGTCTGGTAATAAGAAGGTTATAAAAACGTGGGCGAGACGGTCTACAATCCCTCCTGAATTTGTTGGGCACACCTTTGCTGTTCATAACGGAAATAAATTTATTCCGGTATTTATTACGGAAAATATGGTCGGACACAAGTTGGGTGAATTCGCTTACACCCGGACATTCCGTGGACATGCCGGATCAGATAAAAAAGGTAAGAAATAGGAATTATGGAAGCGAAAGCAATAAGCAGGCACGTAAGACAATCGGCTCGTAAAGTACGTTTGGTTACTGATATGATTCGTGGTAAAGATCTGGAATACGCAATAAATACGCTACATTTCAGCAATAAAAAGGCATCCATAACTGTGGAAAAAGCTGTACGCTCAGCAGTTTCCAATTTGATGAGTTTGGAAGGCGGTTCAAACATAGAGCCTGAAGATCTGTATGTAAAAACAGTCTATGCCGACGAAGGTGGAATTACCAAACGCTGGAGAGCGGGCGCAATGGGTCGAGCGTCGGTTATCCGCAAGCGCTCCTGTCATTTGACAGTCGTAGTAGCCGAAAAAGAAGATAAGAAAAGGAAAAAATAACCGGAGGTTTCTTGGGACAAAAAACTCATCCAATAGGATTTCGAATCGGATTCAATAAAACTTGGAGCAGTAACTGGTTTGATGAACGTAATTATACGTCCAAGTTAACGGAAGATTTAAAACTACGCCGCTATATATTAAAACGATTGCCGAACGCCGGCGTCAGCCGTGTCGATATTCACCGGACTTCAAAAAAAATTACGATCTCAATCAATACGTCTCGTCCGGGTATCGTTATCGGTAGGAAAGGTGAAGAGGTCGATCTGTTACGTCTCGAACTGCAGAAGTTGACTAATACCGATGTACAGGTAAATGTAAATGAGATAAAACGACCCGAGTTGGATGCGACCCTGGTCGCAAATAATATTGCAGCCCAGATCGTGAAAAAAGTGTCCTTCAGGCGTGCCATGAAGAAATCCATTCAAGCCACAATGCGTATGGGCGCCGAGGGTATCCGTGTCCAGTGCAGCGGACGGTTGGGTGGTGCTGAAATGTCCCGGAAAGAAACTCACCGCGATGGTCGTGTTCCATTACATACATTGAGAGCTGATATTGATTTTGCGTCTGTGACGGCTCATACAACCTACGGATGTATTGGCGTTAAAGTGTGGATTTGTAACGGTGAATCATACAAGAAAAAGTAATAAAGGATTATAGACATGCTGGCACCTCGCAAAGTAAAACATCGCAAGCAACATACAGGAAGAATGAAAGGATTAGCCACGAGAGGCAGCGCGGTCAGTTTCGGTCATTATGGATTGAAAGCGCTCGAACCGGGATGGATTTCCAGTCGTCAGATCGAAGCAGTTCGTGTGGCGATTACTCGAAAAGTCAGAAAACATGGTAAGATGTGGATTCGAATTTTTCCGGACAAACCAATTACTAAGAAACCGGCGGAAACCCGTATGGGTAAAGGTAAAGGAGCTCCGGAATACTGGGTAGCAGTTGTAAAGCCCGGAAGAATTCTGTTCGAAGTCGAAGTGACAAACGAAGAGCAAGCCAAAGAAGCTTTTTCCACAGCCGCGCATAAACTGCCGATTAAAACCAAGATTGTAGCAAGACGAGAAGTAGGAGCATAGCGTGAAGAAGAATCAATTAAGGGATTTATCGATTGCAGAGCTTGAAGCCATGCTTCAGGATAATATAACCGCGCTTGAAAACCTTCGTTTTCAAAAGGCATTGCAGCAATTAGAGAACCCGTTGAAAATCAGACAAGTTCGTCGTGAAATTGCCCAAATCAAAACAGTGCTTCATGAAGCGGAATTGGGTATCGG
>JAGLWX010000149.1 GCA_023133185.1 Fidelibacterota bacterium | reverse complement strand
TTCCTGAAATATTTTCCGGACAATTTCAGAATCACAAATATCACCCTTTATAAATACATAATTTTCGTTTTCTTCAATATCTCTAAGATTTTCTATATTTCCCGCATAGGTAAGTTTATCAAGATTAATGACCTTAACATCATCATATCTCTCAAAAAGATAATGGATGTAATTGCTGCCAATGAATCCGGCTCCGCCGGTGACAAGATAGACATTTCTACTCACTATTTCTCTCTTTCATATTTAGTACTATTCGGTGGTTTTTTATTAGTCATACAATGGTCATACAATAGTCATTCATAGTTATTTGTAGTCATTCAATAGTCATTCGTAGTCATTTGTTGTCATTCATGGTCATTTGTAGTTATTTGTAGTTTTGCCAATAGAATTTATGTAATTATTTAATTTTACGCCTAAAATTTCAATTTCTTTTTGGAATGTTTGAAAATCATTCTCATTTAACAACTTACGATTATATGCTTTGAGTAACCATGTCTTAGTTTCAAACAACGAACCTCTTGAATATTCTTCTAATTTCATTTTCTAACTCGGAAAAAGTTAACAACAAATAACGTGAGCGAAGCGAACATATGACTATTAATTACAATTAACATCTTTCTCTAATGACTAATTAATTTTTATCGATGTTCTTTACTTTCCTTCCGATGCAGTCATACAGAAAACCCTTTTGAATGACCATATCCGGTTCATAAATATTGCGGGTATCGATCATAACAGGTTTTTTCATTACCGACTTAATATACTCTAGATTCATATTCCTGAATTCATTCCATTCGGTCAGTATAATTACAGCATCAACACCTTTAACAGCGTCTTCGGATGATGCGACATAGGTGATTTCCGGATAATGTTTACGCATTTCGTCCATGGCTTCAGGATCATAGCCTTTTATATGACCGCCTCTTTCAAGAATTTCTTTAATAACAGTCAAAGCCGGAGCATCCCGCACATCATCGGTGTTCGGCTTAAATGCCAGCCCGAGCAGACCAATAGTTTTTCCTTTCAGGTCCGGCACAAATTTCAGCAACTTTTCTATAACCCTCAATTTTTGGAGCCTGTTAACTTCAATAACGGTCTCTACGATCTTTGCCTGTGTTCCGGCTTGTTTGGCTATTTTAACAAATGCCGATGTGTCCTTAGGAAAACATGAACCGCCATATCCGGGACCCGCATGTAAAAACTTCTTGGAAATTCTGCCGTCTAATCCCATGGCTTTAGCTACTTCCAGAACATTAGCATCAACCGCCTCACATATATTGGCTACTTCGTTAATAAATGAAATTTTTGTTGCCAGAAATGCATTAGACGCATACTTGATCATCTCGGCAGTCCGCACATCCGTTCCGACAATTGGAGTTTCAAGAAGATAGAGAGAACGATAAATATTTTTCATGATATTCAGCGCTTTTTCAGAGGTCGTCCCCAGGACTACCCTGTCAGGGCGCATAAAGTCACCAACAGCTGAACCCTCTCGTAAAAATTCCGGGTTGGAAACAATGTCAAACATATCTTCCGATACACCTTTAGACAATAATCTTTCAATGATTTTATCACCTGTTCCAACCGCCACCGTACTTTTAGTCACGATGACTTTATAATCATCAATCACTTCGGCAAGTTTATCGACTACATCAAATACATATGATAAATCCACTTCGCCATTTTCAGCGGAGGGCGTCGGAACTGCGGAAAAAATAACCCGTGAATTCTTGATTGAGTTTTCTAAATCTGTTGTAAAACTCAATCTTCCCTTATCAACATTCTTTTTAACCATATCCAGTAACCCCGGTTCATAAATAGGCAGAATGTCGTTTTTTAATTTCTTAATTTTCTCTTCATCAATATCGACACAAATAACTTCATTGCCAAAATCAGCGAGTCCCGTTCCGGATACCAAACCGACATAACCGACACCAATCATTGCTATTTTTTCCATAAAATTCCTCCTGTGAAAAGCGATTTGTTATAATTTAAAGGGTTTATTGCGGGTGCTGTGATCTATTTGTGAATAACAATATTTTTTATCAGGCCTCTTCTCTTTTATCCGTCGTCAACACGCCGGGAATTTGCCTATCAAAGGTCAAAATCGCAAGGATTTTTTATTGATACCCGGATAATCGACGGATAACCCATTCGGAAAACAACAAAAAAACTAATAATATAAATATACCATACCACCGCCATAGTTTCAGTTCGTGGCGCTTATCCAGGGTGGTAGATTCTAGTGATATCTCATCTATTAACGACAGGAATCTATCCGGTCTCAGATAACGCCCGCCGGTATTTGCCGCAATTGATCGAAGAACTTCAATATTCTGTCGAATGGTTGAAAATTCAACCGGGTTTTTCAGAACCGTTAGCTCCTGTTGAAAACGACCCAACTCATTTTCTCCTACTGAAGCAACTGCATTAATCTGATATTCTCCTTCTGAACGTAATGGAATCATTCCACTGTATTTTAATCCATTCCATTGTATGAGAAACGCTGTCGAATTGTTCCTTGAATCAAGCAATTCAGCATTAATAACCGCATTCTTGATCAGATTCCCCTGTATATCTGTGACAATCCCTTCAACTTCCGCCACTTCGCCGGTAAGAAATATTGTCTTATTTAAATGAAACTGAATATTCGAAGTACTGAGAGTATCCGTAAGCCACTTAATCAAGCCTTTAAGTAACTCGGAGTAGAATTCGTGATTCTCTTTGTCAATCGTCATCATATCCCAGCGCCATAAATCCAATCCTGTGACAATTGCTTTTCTTGATCTGTTTGATTCAGCGATGGCAATAACAGGTTTCCTGACTGGTAATACTGTTTCGATTAACGGCTTAAACATATTTGATAGTTCGATTTGGA
>JAGLWX010000148.1 GCA_023133185.1 Fidelibacterota bacterium | reverse complement strand
AACCGTAGCTGGCAATGTACAACCATTCAATTTGATTTTAATCTTTCAGAAAGATTTAATATGGAGTATATTTCCAGCGATAATGAAAAAAGACGACCGTATATGATACACAGAGCTATCATGGGTTCTTTAGAGCGGTTTGTCGGTGTGCTGATTGAAAATACCGTTGGTAATTTCCCGGTATGGCTATCTCCGGTGCAGGCGGTGGTGATACCCATATCAGAGAAACAAAATGATGTAGCGGCTGAGTTTCATCATATCCTGCATGATAAATCTATCCGAGCCGAAATAAATAATAAAAATGATACAATGGGTGCCAAGATACGTGAAGCAGAACTGATGAAAATACCATATATGTTTATCATTGGCGACCGCGAAGCGCAGGATAAGACTGTTTCTATTCGCCGGAGAAAAATCGGACACAAGGGAGTGTACGGATGGGAAGAAGCAGTTAGCTTACTGCAAGATGAGATAAGAGAATAACAGAGGAGATTATATCATAGAAAAAAGACTACGCGTTAATGAGCAAATTCGAGCACAATCTGTGCGCCTAATCGATCCTGATGGCAAACAGCTTGGTATTGTATCCCCCGGAGAAGCTTTACGATTAGCCGACGATCATAACCTGGATCTCGTTGAGATCGCACCTACTGCCAAGCCACCGGTCTGTAAAATTATGGATTTTGGGAAGTACAAGTACCAGCAGCAAATGAAGGATCGTGAGAGCAGGAAAAAACAGCATGTCGTTAAAATAAAAGAAGTTCGGTTTCGACCTCGTATCGGTGAACACGATCTGATCATGAAAGTTAATCATGCTAGAAAATTTCTTACCAATGGTTATAAAGTGAAAATCACACTCATGTTTCGCGGTAGAGAGCTGGCTCACAAAGAAGTGGGCGTAGAACTGATTAATAAAATTTTAGAAATGCTGTCAGACATTAGTGTAGTTGACAAAACCCCTTCGTTTGAAGGTCGTACAATTGTAACTTTTCTGACTTCAAAATAGGAGATAAGAACGTAATGCCAAAAATGAAAACAAGGCGGTCTGCGGCAAAACGCTTTAAACAGACCGGATCTGGGAAAATCAAGCGCAATAAAGCCTATTTTTCGCATATTTTGACAAAAAAGTCGTCAAAAAGAAAACGGAATTTAGGACAAACGGGCGTTGCAGCCCCATCTGATGAAAAAAGAATCAAGAAAATGATCGCAAGTTAGGAGTAGAAGTATGCCAAGAGCAAATAGTTCAGTACCTCATCATAGGAAACATCGTAAACTGGTAAAAATGGCAAAGGGATACCGTGGTTCCAGGAGCAAACTCTATGTTAATGCTAAGGATGCGGTTGAAAAAGCATTGTTGTATGCCTACCGGGATCGCCGTAATAAAAAGCGCAGTTTCAGAGGACTCTGGATTACCCGAATTAATGCAGCTGTGCGCCAATACGAGCTGTCCTATAGTCAATTTATGCATGGCTTAAAAGTAAAGGGCATCGAACTCGATCGTAAAGCCCTGGCCGATATTGCCGTAAAAGATCCCGAAGGATTTGAAAAACTGGTTGAAATGGCAAAGGCATAAGCCATGAACCTCTTGGAACGTACGAATGAGGTACGAAGCCAACTAAAAGAAGACCTCTCGAAAGTCCAAAATACGTTTCAGTCTATTGAAGATTTCCGGTTGAAGTACATTGGAAAGAAAGGTCTGATACCGTCCTTATTCCGTGATTTCGGCGCTCTGGATGCAGCTGAAAAACGGGAAATTGGTAAAATTTTGAATATCCTGAAAAAAGACGCTGAAAAAGCGGTGCAAAATATTCAAGATCGTTTTGCCGATTCCAAAAGCGGAGAGGATGAATTCGACTTTACACTGCCGGGTGTGCCGTTTAACCGGGGTCATTTGCATCCGGTTACGCAGACCATGAATCGAATTTGTGATATTTTTAAAGAAATGGGTTTCGGTGTTGAATTCGGACCGGAAGTGGAAACTGATTTTTATAATTTCCAGGCATTGAACTTTCCGGATAATCACCCGGCTCGTGATATGCAGGACACCTTCTTTATCGAAGATGATATCCTGTTGAGAACTCATACTTCGCCGGTTCAGATTCGGATAATGCTCAAACAAAAACCGCCGATCCGTATCCTGGCGCCCGGGAGAGTTTTTCGCAACGAAGCCATCAATTCGCGCAGCTATTGTGTATTTCACCAGGTCGAAGGTCTTTATGTGGACGAAAATGTCACATTCGGTGAATTAAAAGTGACAATTGAAGTATTCGCAAAGAAATATTTTGGGAAAGATGTAAAACTTCGGTTTCGACCGAGTTACTTCCCGTTTACCGAACCAAGCGCTGAAGTTGATATTTCCTGCATTATTTGTGGCGGTAAAGGATGTAGTCTTTGTAAGCATACCGGCTGGCTGGAAATCATGGGCTGTGGAATGGTTCATCCCAATGTTTTAAATACATGCGGGATCGATTCAGAAAAATATTCGGGATACGCTTTTGGAATGGGACCCGACCGAATCACGTTATTAAAATATGGAATCAATGATACTCGTCTCCTTTTCGAAGGAGATATTCGATTCCTGAGGCAGTTTTAACACATTTGAACTATGATAGTAAATACAAAATGGTTAGAGCAATACACCGAGATTCCTTATAGTCCTGAGGAACTTGAAGAAAAATTGACCTATCTCGGTCTGGAATCGACGATCAAAAAGAATCCCGCCGAGAAGATCGATGGTGTGATAATATCTGAAATCACGGAAATATTTGTTCATCCAAATGCCGATCGCTTAAGTATCTGTCGTGTAGTTACCGGGTCCGATACGATGGATGTTGTGTGCGGCGCTCCAAATGTCAAGGTTGGGCAAAAAGTGCCGTTGGCAAAAATCGGAACTACCTTACCAAACGGAATGACTTTAAAACCGGTCAAGATCAGAGGCGTTCAATCGGAAGGCATGCTTTGCGCGGAAGATGAGTTGGGATTATCCGATGATCATGGCGGTATTATGGTTTTGGATACTAATGCGCCTGTTGGTATTGAGTTGAAGGATTATTTAGCCGGCAGCGGGACAAGCATAGACATTGACTTGACTCCTAACCGACCGGATTGCACTTCTCATATTGGCGTCGCCAGGGATATAACTTTACTTACCGGCAAAGAATTGAAAATTCCTGAAATCGAATTTACTGAATCAGATGAATCTGTTAGTGACTACATCGACGTAGAAATAGTTAATAAAATTGGTTGTCCACGGTATGCCGCCAGAGTGGTGCGAGGAGTAAAGGTTGGTCCGTCTCCAAAATGGCTTGTGAATTTTTTGGGCAGTGTTGGTGTGAGGTCAATTAATAATGTTGTAGATGCGGCGAATTTTGTATTATTGGAAACCGGTCATCCGCTGCATACTTTTGATTACCGTATGATTAATGGTAATAAGATCATTGTCCGCAGTGCGAAAGATGGCGAAGAGGTCGAAACGATTGACGGTGTGCGCCGGGAGTTGATAAAAGATGTGTTATTAATTTGTGATGCGAAACGTTCAGTCGCGGTTGCCGGCATTATGGGCTTGGCAAATTCTGAGATCAATGACGATACGACGGATATCCTGATTGAAAGCGCTTACTTTGATCCTGCTACGATCCGTAAAGGTTCAAAATATCTTGGTCTGCAAACGGATGCTTCTTATCGTTTTGAACGCGGAGCCGATCCGGAAGGTGTTATTTATGCTCTCAATCGCCTGAGTGATCTGATTGTTCAATTAGCCGGTGGTTCCGTATGTAAAGGCATTATCGACTGTTATCCGCGTATTGTTAAGTCCCCGGAAATAGTATTTCGCTTCAAACGTGCTAATTCGCTGTTAGGCGTAGATATTCAACCGGACTGGATTGTCGGAAAATTTGAAAAACTGGGATGTAAGATTCTCGACCGGGATTCCGGATCAGTGCATATTAAAGTACCCAGCTGGCGCCCTGATCTCGAGCGGGAAATTGATATGATTGAAGAGGTCGTACGTATTTACGGCATGCATAATGTGCCCAATGCAAAAGTAATGCGAATCCAGCCAAATTATGAAACGACCCATGATTACGAACTGGTTGAAAAGTTAAGAGAATTAATCGCGAATTTCGGATTGTATGAAGTGTGCAGTAATTCTCTTGTGAACCAGGTATTTACTGAATTTGGTCCTCAAACTTTATCACCGGTCAAAGTAAAGAATCCGCTAAGTCAGGATATGTCTCACTTGCGTACGACTCTGATTCCCGGACTTCTTCAGACAGCCAAACGGAACCTTAACCATCAGAATCCGGATTTACCGCTGTTTGAAATAGGATTTGTGCAGCATTACAATCCCCAAAAAGAAACCCATGCTGAGGAATTTCAGAAATTCGCAATATTGTTAGCCGGTTTTTTTGAGGAAAAGTATTGGGGATATGAACGCAGAAAAGCCGATATTTTTATTCTGAAAGGAATCTTAGAGGGAATCGTAAATCGGTTCGGAATTTCAAAGATCGATTTTAAATCGGAGAAACACAAACAGTTTGATCACATGATCAGGGCTGAGGTAAATAGCAGGCAACTGGCATATTTAGGTCAGATAAGTCAGAAATATTTACAGAATGATTGGGATATTGAGATACCTGTATTTGTACTTGAGGGTGATGTTTCAACACTGCTACATTTATCAAGTCAATCAAAGCAGTATGTGGAATTGCCGGTGTTTCCAAGTATTCAGAGAGATATTTCAATCCTCGTTGATATCAATGTCAAAGTCGCCGATGTTGAGAGATTAATCGTCGGTAAGGGAGGAAAATATCTTCAGGAAATATGGTTCTATGATCTTTACAAAGGAAAAAATATTGACAAAGGTCAAAAAAGTGTTACATTTAATATAGTATTTCGGGCTGAAGAAAGAACCTTACAAGATGCAGAAATTGAAGATACTATGGCAGCCATTCACAAAACATTGCAAAAAGATTTGGGCGCCAAACTAAGGTAGAGAAAGAAGGTATGAACTTAGCCAATTTAAATTTATTAGAAGAGAAAATCAGAAGCCTTCTTGCTCTTGTAACAAAACTTCAAGAGGAGAATAGAAAAATAAAAACCGAATTGGAAGAGGGCACATCCCTCGAAAAGATGTTAGATCAAAAAAAGAGGCTACAATTAAAAACGAAGATAGAAGGGATACTGGAAGTTTTAGAGGAATTTTAACCCTTCAATCGCCTTAACCGGATGGTTTTTTTAAAATTATAGTTAGAAGATGGAAGAACAAAACGACAGCTTAGTTCGTGTAACAATATATGGCCAGGAATATACAGTTAAAGCCAAGGCTGATCCATCATACATTGTCAGTGTTGCCAATTACGTGAATGAGAAAATGGAAGAAGTCGAAAATTCACTGACAACTGTTCAGACGCCTTTGCGCGTAGCCATATTGGCTGCAATGAATATTTCCGATGAATTATTCAGCAGCAATAAAGAAATAGAGGAAACTAATCATAAAGTCGATGAGAAGACCATGTTTCTTGTCGATCTTATTGACGAGAAACTGAACGAAGAAACATAATCCATCTTTTATAAATAAATATTAATTATTGCCATTTATTCCGGTTAAAGCTGAACAACTGTAAATAGTTGTAGAGTTTTCAAAGATAAATTAGGAGTATATATGTCGGTAATAAATATTGTAATTGGAATTGTTGTAGCAGCGTCAGGCGCTGCAGTGGCGTTATTTTTCTATATTCAAAATTTAAAAAGAACCCAGTCAACAGTCTCCGAGCTGATTCGCGATGCAAAAAAGCAATCGGAGGATCTTCTTCGCGAAAGTCGCCTTGAAGCAAAAGATGAGGCGATTCGCATTAAACACAGGGCGGAAGATGAATCCCGGAATAAAATGCGAGAAGTTCGGGAAATCGAGAAAAAATTAGTAAAACGTGAATTCTACATCGAACGGAAGATGGAAGTCGCGGATAAGAAAAGTGAAGACCTTGACAAAAGGGAAAATGAAATTAAAAGACACCAGAATCAGCTTTCCCAAAAAGAATCGGAAATCCAGGAAATAATTGAAAAACAGACTGAACGTCTCGAGCGTATTGCCGGGTTATCCCGCAAGGAAGCCCAGGATGTTTTAATGGAAAACCTAATGGAACAAGCTAAAGCAGGTATTTCTAAAAAGGTGAAAGATATGCGGGATAAGACAATTTCAGAGGCTACCCGCGAATCCAAAAAAATTATTGTTTCAGCTATCCAGCGTTCGGCAGCGGATCATACCGCAGAAACAACTGTATCGGTTGTAAATTTACCCAATGACAGCATGAAGGGACGTATTATTGGTCGCGAAGGTCGTAATATTCGTCATTTTGAGGCTCTGACAGGCGTTGAAATAGTAGTTGACGATACGCCTGAGGTTGTTGTGTTATCGGGTTTCGATCCGGTTCGCCGTGAAATTGCCAGGGTCGCGCTGGAAAAATTGGTATTGGACGGACGTATTCATCCTGCCCGAATTGAAGAGATGATCAAAAAAGCGACAATGGAAGTAGATGAGTCCATATTACGTGCGGCGGAAGAGGCAATTAATGAAGTTAATCTTTCACCATTTCAGCCTGAATTAATGAAAATACTCGGTAAATTGAAGTACCGCACCTCATACGGTCAAAACGTTCTACAACACTCCATCGAAGTTGCCTGGTTGTCGGGTTTAATGGCAGCGGAGCTGGGATTGAACGGCGAAATCGCAAAACGCGCCGGTCTGCTGCACGATATTGGAAAAGCGATCGATCGCAATATCACCGGAACTCATGCCCTGATCGGTGTTGACCTTGCAAAAAAGTTCAAAGAAAACGAGATCATAATCAATGCTATCGGATCTCATCATGAAGAAATCGAGGCTATTCATCCGATTTCGGTTTTAGTCGCAGCTGCTGATCAGATTAGTGGTTCACGCCGCGGCGCAAGAGGCGATACGCTTGAAAGTTATATTCAACGTCTGGCAAAACTTGAAGAAATTGCCAATTCATTTGGCGGCGTTTCAAAAACCTACGCTATTCAGGCGGGTCGTGAAGTTCGTGTGATCGTAGAAAACGAAACGGTTGACGATTCTGAAGCCGATAACCTGTCGGATGAGATCGCCGCAAAGATCCAGAATGATCTGAATTATCCCGGTCAAATAAAAGTCGTTGTTGTTCGTGAACACCGCAGTGTGAGCTATGCAAAATAGTAATCCATTAATCATTGATGGCAAAGTAATATCCGAAAAGGTGCGTTATTCTCTAAAGCCGCGGATTGCAAGGCTCGCTGAGAAAGGGATCATGCCCGGATTGGCAGTTGTTTTGGTGGGTGACGATCCGGCGTCAAAAGTGTATGTCGGAATGAAAGCCGGGGCGTTTGAAAAAATGAAACTATACTCGGAAACAATTCAACTGCCGAAGGATACTGACCGGGAAACGGTTTTAAACCTTATTGATGATCTGAATAAGAACGATAAATTTCATGGAATTTTGGTTCAACTGCCGCTGCCGTCCCATCTTGATGAAATGGAAGTGATTATGAAAATTGATCCGGACAAGGACGCCGATGGTCTTCATCCGCTAAATCTGGGAAAAATGATTTTGGGCGTCGATGGTCCGTTGCCGTGTACACCGCATGGAATTCTGATGCTGCTTAAATATTCGGATATCGATACAAGCGGAAAACATTGTGTCGTAATCGGCAGGAGTAATATTGTCGGCAAACCGATTGCAAATCTGCTGGCTCAAAAAAGCGAGTCAGGCAATGCAACTGTCACCGTATGTCATTCAAGAACGAAAGACCTGCAATCTATTGCACGTCGGGCAGATATATTAATCGCAGCGATCGGACGTCCTGAATTCGTCGATCATAACTTTGTCAAGAAAGGAGCGGTTGTAATCGATGTTGGCGTTAACCGGGTAGATGATCCGACGGCAAAGAGAAGATACCGCCTGGTTGGAGATGTCAATTTTAATGATGTAAAGGATATTGTATCTGCTATAACACCGGTGCCGGGTGGCGTTGGACCGATGACTATTTCCATGTTAATCGCAAATACCGTATATTTGGCTGAAAAGCCGGCTTCCAATTAAAAAGGAGGAACAATTATGTGTAACGTTGAGGCATTAAGACGCAGCGAACTTTGCAATGGATTATCAGATGCGGAGCTTGAGAATCTTGCTAAAATAGTCCATTGTAAATATGCGAAAAAAAATGAAGTTGTTCTGAAAGAAGGTGAACCTTCTAACGAACTGTATATTATTTCACGCGGACGTATTAGCGTAAATATATTATCCAGCTCTTCACCCGGTGAATATGAGAAAATTGCGACGCTGAGAGATAATGACGTTTATGGCGAATTTGCAATGTTAGACGGTTCAACCCGTTCCGCATCAATTGTTGCCGAAGAAGATTCCGATTTTCTCTATGTGGATTATCTTGATTTTCACCGTTTTCTTGAAGAGAATGAGCATATCGGATTTGTTGTAATGCGAAATCTCGCAAAAATATTAACGGCAAAGCTGCGTAAAACAAATTTTGAAATTCGAAACGGAATTTACTAATTCACACATCTTATGAATTTCATTGATCTGATCAAATCGAGGCGCACAATCCGCCAATTTCAGCAAAAGCTGATCCCTGAGGATGTATTGATCGATTGTATTGACGCTGCCAGACTGGCGCCGTCGGCTGCAAATCTTCAACCGCTTGAATATATCCTGGTTACCGACAAACACCAGGTCGATTCCATTTTTCCTTTGTTAAAATGGGCTGCCTATATTCATCCGGCGGGCGACCCGAAACCGAACCGGCGACCCGTTGCCTATCTCATTGTATTGATCAATGAAAAAATTGGTAAAAAGTGGTCTCATCATGACGCCGGGGCTGCCATTGAAAATTTTATCTTAGCGGCTTTGTCGAATGGTATCGGAAGCTGCTGGTTAGCATCGGTTGA
>JAGLWX010000147.1 GCA_023133185.1 Fidelibacterota bacterium | reverse complement strand
CGGTGATTTCATAGCAATTACACTTAAAAACATAATGAAGAGGAGTATTAAATGAGTACGATAATTGATATCAATGCGCGTGAAATTTTGGATTCACGTGGTAATCCGACAGTTGAAGTAGAAGTTTTAACGGAAAGCGGCTTTTACGGAAGTGCGGCTGTTCCTTCCGGCGCCTCAACAGGCGAACATGAAGCGGTTGAGTTGCGTGATGGCGACAAGAGTCGTTATATGGGGAAAGGTGTTTTAAAAGCGGTTCAGAATGTAAATGAAATTATTGCCCCGGAGATTATTGGCGAAGATGTTCTGGATCAGGCGTACATAGATAATGTCTTACTGGAAATTGATGGAACGCCCAATAAAAATAAATTAGGCGCCAATGCAACGCTTGGAGTGTCATTGGCAGTTGTAAAAGCCGCGGCGGATGTGGTCGGGTTGCCGCTTTACAAATATGTCGGTGGAACTAATGCACGCGTATTGCCGGTTCCAATGATGAATATAATAAACGGCGGCAGCCACGCCGATAACAATGTTGATCTTCAGGAATTCATGATTTTTCCGCTGGGCGCTACCTCTTTTCGCGAAGCCCTGAGAATGGGAGTGGAGACATTTCACCATCTTAAAGCTGTTTTGAAATCAAAAGGGTTGAATACATCTGTTGGTGATGAAGGTGGTTTTGCCCCGAACCTGAGATCGAATATCGAAGCCATCGAAATAATTCTCGAAGCCGCCGAAAAAACCGGTTATAAAGTCGGCAAAGAGTTGTTTATTGCGCTTGATCCGGCATCCTCTGAATTTTACAATAAGGAAACAAAAAAATACGACCTGAAATCGGAAAACCGTTCATTATCTTCTGAAGAAATGGTGCATTATTATAAAGAGATGGTCGCTAAATATCCTGTTGTCTCGATTGAAGACGGACTGGCGGAAGACGATTGGGACGGGTGGAAATATATGGTTAAAGAACTTGGTGACAAAATTCAGATCGTCGGCGATGATTTGACAGTTACCAATGTCGAGCGACTGACCCGCGCTATAGACGAAAAAGCGATTAATTCTATCCTGATTAAATTGAACCAGATCGGCACTCTTACCGAAACACTTAATGCGATTAATCTGGCGCACCGGAGTGGATTTACTACGGTTATTTCCCATCGTTCCGGAGAAACAGAAGACACTACCATCGCTGATCTTTCAGTTGCTGTTAATGCCGGACAGATCAAAACCGGTTCCGCCTGCCGGACAGACCGTATCTGCAAATACAACCGGTTATTGCGGATTGAGGAAGAAATGGAAGACGAAGCAATTTTCCAGGGGCTGAATGCCCTAAAATAATGGCTAAAAAAACATCCAGAGTCCGGTATAAAAAATATCCTGATGCATCTAATATCAGGCATTTATACTGGATTCTGGGTGTTCTGTCTCTTATAACCGTATTTATTATTTTCTTTGTAATCGGCGATTATGGACTTTACCAGATTTATTTGTTAAACAGACAAAAAAGTCAGATTCAGTCACATATTGAACAACTTAAAACCGAACGGGATTCTCTTGTTGCTGAGATACCCCGGCTTGAAAACGACCTGGATTATATTGAAAAACTCGCCCGTGAACGCTACCGAATGGCAAAAAAGGGCGAAAAAGTATTCCGGGTCATTGAACGTCCGATAAAAAATTAATATTGCTTTATTGGAGAAAAGTATTAATTTTTAGCAATGGTTTATGTTTATATTGAAATCATATAAGGACCGCTTATGGATGTCGCCACTCTGATAGGATTAGCAACCGGAATAGGATTAGTCATTTTTTCGATTACGGCAAAGGGCGGTACCGGAGAATATTTTTGGAATGTACCGGCGCTGGCGCTTGTGCTGGGCGGCACACTTGCAGCTACCTTTGTTAATTATCCTTTAAAAAATCTTGTGGGTGTTTTCGGAGTTGTTAAAAACGCATTTAAACGCACAAATAGCGGTTATCAGAAGATCATTGACCAGTTCACCGAGCTTTCCGGGAAAGCCCGCAAGCAGAGTCTGATCTCATTAGAAAGCGATTTGAATAAAATTGATGATCATTTCATGCGCAGCGGCATTGAATTGGCGATCAATGAAAAAGACCAGGTCAGGCTTCGCAATTATCTTAATCTGGAACTGTCCAACATGCAAAAACGCCATACTATTGGACAGGAAATATTCTTTTACATGGGAACTTATGCGCCGGCATTTGGTATGGTGGGAACGATCGTCGGCTTAATTGTCATGATGAAAAATTTTACCGGAGGTGCAGGCGCCGGTGTTGATGCTGTGGCAAGTTCCTTTGAGTTTGATGTGGCTACTCAGTTTAAGGATCTGCTTGGTGGAATGGGGCTGGCGCTGCTGACCACTTTTTATGGTTTGCTCCTGGCAAACCTGCTTTTTATTCCTATTGGCGGAAAGCTTAAACGCCGCTCAGATGAAGAGATTATGATGAAAGAATTCATGATTGAAGGTATCCTTTGTTTGCACAATCGCGATCATCCCCTGATCGTCAGAGAAAAACTCAACACGTTTGTGCCGCGCAGTGAGCGTAAAAATGCTATCGATAAAAAAGTTAAAAAAAAGAAAAAATAGCTGAGAAACACGATACTTCAGATAGTTTGATTTATCAATCCGTCTGAAGTGTCACATAAATAAAAATAAAGCGAGACAACAGGGATTCTGTTTATTTGCAGTCCTGTTCGTCCGCAGGTTATATAAGCAGACATGGTGCAATTTTAAAAGGAGCGTGCTCCCATAATGATAAAAAAAACCATGATAATAGTATGCCTTCTAGTAACGACCGGATTTGCTGCGTTTGAGCTCCAGACGGTCAATCCATCGTCTATTGCGCTTGGTAATGTTATTTCGCTGTATCCTTATTCCCTAAATCCGGCGGCTCAAACAGAGGCTGTCGGAAAATATTTGCGGTTTGACTATTCGAGAATTTTTAGCATTAAAGGGCTTGACTACTATGAAGTACAGGCTGGTTGGACATCTATTAGAAAGAGAAGCTACGGAGCAGTTCTGCGAAGTTTCGGGAACCCTGTTTATCAGGAAAAAACAATAGTATTCAATCATGCGCGCCGTATTATAAATGTCCTGGCAGTAGGCATCTCACTTCATTATTATCATATTGCTATAAGCGGATATGACAGTGATGGAACGGTAGGGCTGACCATAGGAGCTAAATGTTATATAAATGAGCAGATGCAATTTGCCGTCTTGTTTCAGAATGTAAATAGTCCGTCGTTATATGACCGGTCAAATCGTTTGCCGGAATGTTTTTCAGCCGGATTAAGCTATACGCCCCATCCAAGAATTGACTGGTGTTTGGAGTTGTTTAAAGACACCGAGTTTCCCTTTTCGACGCGTACCGGCGTACGCATTAAAACACTATCGTGTTTGGATTTGATGGCAGGCGCCCAGTTGAATCCAGACCGGTTTTCGGGCGGTCTGACACTTCATTGGAAGCAATTCCGCTTTGACGCAGCTTTTCTTCATCATTTGGTGCTTCCCTATACTATATACTGCGGGTTCGGAATATGTTATTAATAAAGAAGACAAGTCTTCTGGTAATTGTGTTATGCCAGACAGTTCTGTTGATTGGCGGTATTATACCCTCAGAATTGCTGACTCTTTATCTGGACATGGAAAACATCCCGGAGAGTGATCTGGAATCTTACCTGGAACAATTTATCATCAATCCGCTGCAGTGGGACCGATGTAATATTACGGATATTGAAACCCTGCCTCTGAATGACCACATAAAAGAAAAGCTGATTATATTTAAAAACCGGAATATCCAGACGAAAAACCGGAGTGATTTCCAGAAAGAAGCCCGGCTAAAAGACGAAGAGATAGAATTGATCGAGTTCTTTTTTGAAATATCGGGAAAACGTTCACAAAATAAAATATCCGCCATGAATTTTTTCTCGTTAAAAACGGATCAGGATATAGACATACACAAAAGCCTGCTAAGGGGAAAAATAGTAAACAACAATGGCGGCATGATCGGAATTGTCGTAGAAAGAGATTATGGTGAACGGGCTGTCTGGGATTATCGCAACGTGTGCCTGAAAACGCCGCTATTGCTGGACCGGCTGGAGATATCGGCGGCGTCTTTTCGTTTTAATTGGGGGCACGGGTTGCTTTTTTCCATGAGCGGCATGGCGGGAAAAAGCGCCAATGTTATGGGCAATATTTTACCCCGCTCCCAGCGTTTCGGAGTATATATGGGATCGGACGAAAACCGGTACTTGCACGGAATCAACCTGACCTGCCGTCTTAAAAAGATTACCATGTATTCTCTGGTATCTTATCGTAAACTCGATGCAACGATCAAGGATTCTGTGGTTGAATCATTTCGAAAAAGCGGAAGTCATGTTACTGACGCCGAAATAGCCGGAAAGGACGCCCTTTCGGAAAGGACGATTTGCGGCGGGGTTTTGTACTCAAAAGCAGATAATCAAGGGGGCGTTTTATTTTATCAGTCGCAATATTCACATCCCGTTGCAAAATTCAACAGGAATTCCAGACAGACAGGGCTTTCGGTTTATAATAAGTTCACGGTAGGCAGCTGGATGTTTTCCGGTGAGTATGCTTTATTGGGCGCCAAAGAGTATGCGTTCGTTCAGGGATTTATTTTCAGTCAGGCAGGGTATAAGGTCGGTATCCAGATTCGTTATTTTTCCGATTGGTTTTTTACACCCCTGTCTTCTGTAATGAAAGAATATTCGGGCACGACTGCCAATGAAAGAGCTTTATATCTGAGCATACAGGGCAAACTGAACAGAAACTATCGAGTAGGGGCATACATCGATTTTTTTGCTAAAAATCGTTCAATGGAGCCGGGCGTTGATCCCCCGCAAGGAACAGATGCCTTGATATCACTTCACCGTCGGTGGCGCGGGCGTCACTTTTTGGATTTCCGATATAAACGTCGATCGATCAGCCAATCCGTATTCGAGAATATTCTTAAGAATCAATTATCGCTCTCGGTACGATATAATATTTTGGATGAGTTGTCGGTTTCGATGAGAAGCACAGTCGTAAAATTGCAAAAAGGCGCTGATAAAAACACCGGTATGGCGGTTAGCGTTTATTCGACAATTAAGTCACCGCGGAAATTGAAATTAACCGCAGGAGCAACTCATTTTTATGCGACTGCTTTTGGCTCCCGGGTCTATTTATACGAACCGGGAACACCCTTGCGGTTTAATATGGTATCGTTAAATGGAACCGGATACCGGTGGTTTTTGACATTGCAAAAGGAAATTAGCGAATCGTTTGTATGGATAACGACCGCTAAGATACAGACAAAACGAGGTATTGCGGATAAGCATTTTCAAAGGACAACTATCATAGAATTTCAGATGTTAGTTGATTTATGAACGGGGAGTTCGTAATTTCCTGCCGGTTTCTATGAAGATTAAATTAATTACCATATTCTTACTGCTACATACTCTGGTTTTCGGCGCTTTATCCGAGCGCC
>JAGLWX010000146.1 GCA_023133185.1 Fidelibacterota bacterium | reverse complement strand
TCCTTCGCATCCGAAAGGATCCCTTACCCTGTGGGACAATCTGTGCAATCTGTGGTATCATCTTAACGAAACAGCACCATCTTTTGCATATCCACAGTTCCTTTTGCTTTCAATACAACAAAATAAACACCGCTGGACAGATTAAAACCGCTATCGTTAGTCCCATCCCATTTCACTATATAGTTACCTTGTGACCGTACTTCATTATTGAGTAACTGTCTTACTTCTCTACCCACTAAATCCACAATCACTAAATTCACTTTCGCTT
Organism: Fidelibacterota bacterium; assembly: GCA_023133185.1. GTDB lineage: Bacteria > Fidelibacterota > UBA2242 > UBA2242 > UBA2242 > UBA9312. The sequence continues at coordinate 6,507 of JAGLWX010000146.1, read as the reverse complement.
CTTCAGGAAGGGCATAAGAAATATTCGTTTCAGGATTGAATGGGTTCGGATATACCGATTTTAAAGCAAAACCTTCCGGGAGAATAACCTCGTCACTTCCCTTTACAGTAACCTTACGAGTCCCGTGATATTCGACAACACCGACATAACTGACGTCTGCAAGACGGTATTCGTAGGTCATGCCGGGCTGGACTTTACTGTCCGTATAACTGTATTCAGTTTTATGGGAAACGCTGCCCTGTCCCTCTAGTTCCTCGTGGGTCTTATAGCTGGCTATTTCATCCCAGTTTCCAGTTTCCAGTTTCCAGTTTCGTCGCTCAACAATAAATCCAAGATTCTCAATCTCGCTCTCGGTCGTCCACTTCAAAACGACAACGCCCTTTTCACTTATGGCGGTAAATTTAGAAAGTTCAACCGGTAAGGAATTATCCCCGCCGGCGCCAATAGTGAACTCGCTGAAGGAGCTAACGCCGTTAATGGTAATCGTCTTACCTACAGGCGTCGACTGGCCCGGCGCCAATATCCATGAACCCTCCTGGGCATTGTCACGTTTCAGAATTCTAATTGTTGACTCTTCACTTATCCCGGGCTGATTGCTATATTCAAATACCAAATTAGCGGCAACCTCCCCTGTTTCTAAAATTCCCCAGACGATATTGGAACGTTTGTCGAAACCACTGGGATATATTTCACTAGTAACCGGGGCGCCGGAAAGCGAGCCTGCCTGATAGACATCTAAATAATTACTGGCGTCTGGCGTCGAGGTTATGGTCACCTTTACCAGACCACCTGAAGGACCGATGCTGGTCTGATTCGTAGTAGCCACCTTTTCGAAATCATCAACCGAATTGTCTAACCAGGGGTCGGCGTCCACATTTACGCTGATTATGTCGCCAGTGCCGTCTATAGCCCCGGCATCATCGTCGGGACCTGAGGCACTGCCCCACCAGTTGTATTCAGCAGTAACACTCAAAACGGAGGGGTCACCTCCCGATAGAGTGGCATAGTCCCTGACATACAGCCCATAGACGTTATCGTATATGCTGTTGCCGATGATGGTAGTGCCGGTGGGCTTAAAGTTATCGGTAAGCCAGTTAGTACCGATAATGATACCTGAGTTGTAGTAAACACCATCGCCCACTCCGGCTGTGCCCTTGGTATCGGCGTATGTCATACCCATATTGTAGATTGTGTTATTGGTTACAGTGCAATTGTCCGACCATATCTGGATACCATTTATGCCGTCGTTAATGGTGTTGTTATCAATAACTGTGTGATGACAGGTAAATTCAGGATTATTAACATCCTTTTCTCCTACATGGATGGAAGCGTAGTCCCAGTCGCCGGTGCCATCGGCTCCGTAATAATTGCACTTGGTCAGAGTGTTATTATATACATAGGTGTACGGAGATGACCAATCAATGTTGATACCCTGGTAATAACAGTTGCTTATGGTGTTATCCGAGATCTCCACACCCATATCAGCGTTGCCTGCGTAGGTTTCCAGGATATTAATACCTTGGGTTCCAATATCACTGATGGTATTGTTGTGGACATAGGTATAGGGAGAGATGTAACTAACTTCGATGCCGGAGAAACCTGTGTTTGATATTGTATTGTTTGACACTTCTACGCGCTCCGCTACAGAACGAGCTTCTACCTCTGTCACAACAATGCCGTTATCATCTACATTGTTTATAGTATTGCCGTGGATATAGGTGTACCTGGGATAACAGGTGTTATCTTCCCAATCTGTTAGTTGTATGGCGTTTTCCTCAGTGCCGGATATGTCGTTGTCTATCACTTCTATTCTCTCAGCGATGCTGGCAGCATTGCTTCCAATGATATTAATTCCCTTGTCAAAGGTAGAAGTTATGGTATTGTTGAAGATATAGACATACTTGCTACCAAGGGTCTGAATTGCCGCAGCATTGTAATACTCTCCGCAATTGGATATCGCGTTACCGGTTACCTCGGTACGGGTTGCCGGGCTGGTTGAATCGCAAAGTCTTACATAGATGCCCTTATCAGAACAATAAGTAATCGTGTTGTTGCTTATGATAGTGCTCGGCGTAGCTACCTCTCCGATGCCACACATACTCGCAGCATCTATAGCGCAGTTCGTTATTGTGCAGCCTGTGTAAGTAGTGTTGGAACGGCTAAAGTAGAAACCAAACTTGCAGTTTTTTACCTTTATTCCCTGTATGGTTATATTGGCAGCGCCAATACTGAACCCACTATTTTCACAAGTATGTTGAGCTGCAGGAATTGATTGAGGCGCAGCATAGGTTACCAATACATTCTCAGGGGTAATGGTATTGCCGGTAATGGTAATCCCTTTATCCACCGTGATAGTTTCGGTGATGGTATAGGTACCATCAGCAACATTGATGATGTCGTCATCGGAGACTTGCACAATAGCATAACTTATGGTTAACCAGGCGCCCGCTGACGTATTAGCCAAACCATCATTACCGTCGTTGCCATCGGTGCGTACATAATGGTCGGCTGCCCACAGCGGCACAGCCGTCATCGCCACCGTAAACAGAACGGCGGCAAAAATCGTCAAAAAAATCTTAGCATTTTTCATTATTCATTCCTCCTTATTTTGTTAAGACAAATCCAAAATTACAAACAAATAACAAATTCCATCTCCTCCCAAGATCGTTTCCAAAGACCTTTGTTGTCGAAAGGTTCGGAATTCGCCGTTTTACCTGTCCGCCTCATACGGAAATTTTCATTTTAATCTTTACCTCAAAATCACCATATTCTTCACCTGTACAAATACAAGTTTACAAGGGCGCACTTCGTTACAGTGTGATTGGAAGCACATTTTTAAAGATTTTTCTTTTTCCACTTTTACCTCATTCGAAGAATCAGGTTCAATTTTGAAATAATCTATTCTCTATTATGAAAACATGCAAGAAAAAAGTGCCTAAATATGAACGGTTACTGTAAAAGATTGAAGATAGTGCGCTCAGAACTGGGTATATCGCAACAAAAAATGGCTAAAATGTTACAAATACCTTATGGTACATACCGTAGGTATGAGTCTGGAAATACTGATATTCCGGCAGGAGTGTTGTTAAATGTTAGCCAACTTGGATATAGTGTTGATTGGTTTCTCACAGGAGAGGGGAAGATGCGAAAAAGGGAAAATACTTACTTATCTTCTGAGTCTAAGGCTGTTTACAATCATCCTTCCCACTATCAATAGGATACAGGAATTGGAAGATAAGTATGAGCGCCTCCGCAACGCATTAAAAAATATTAATGATGTTCTTTCAGAGTATAAAATATATTCAGACCTCATTAGCGAATCAGAGCCTGCTCAAAGCAAATGACTACAATCTGAATTTTTAATAAACTTCTTCTTGTTCCGGGGGAGCAAAATCCGCATCCGGGTATGCTACGGAACGCAGCCCCGCAGCTAGAATAAAGCCGGTGACGAATTGATCATCGCCTTTTTCTTAAATACTTTTGTGCTTTTATTTTGTAACTTTCGGACAAGTATAGCATTTTATAAGGCATGAAAACAAAAGATTTACAGAATATTCCGGCTGTTAAGCGCAAAAAGAAAGGAAAGCAAATGCTTGTTCCTACCATTATCATGGCGTCTATGGCATTGATTTTAGTGTTTATCGGATATAGAAAAGGCGACGGTTTGCACATCACCGGTATGCAATCGGCTTGGACTATGACGATCCAGGTGTTGCCACTGCTGATATTCGCCTTTATCGTAGCCGGGATGATCCAGGCGCTCCTTCCTCAGGATTTGCTAAACAAATGGGTGGGTGTGGAGTCGGGCTTCCGCGGAATAATAATCGGAACGATTGCCGGGGGACTGACACCCGGAGGTCCATATGTCAGTTTACCGATAATTGCCGGTTTACTGAAATCCGGCGCCGGCGTTGGAACAATGGTGGCTTTTCTGACAAGTTGGTCACTCTGGGCAGTAGCACGCCTGCCGATGGAGTTCGGCATTCTCGGCTGGAAATTCACCCTTATCCGGCTGGCATCGACTTTCTTCTTCCCCCCTATCGCCGGTTTTATCGCACAGACGTTTTTCGCTAATTTTAACAGGTAAAAACTTTAATAATCATAATAAAGATGTAAACTAACGGAGAAATTATGTCAAACAAAAACAGTGTTAATTCCCGAAAACTCGCTATTTTAAATATCGCTGAAAATAGTAATGTTAAGCAAAGTCAACCTGTCAACAATTCCGCCAGCTATTTCGGCGTCAACTCCTTTAATGATAAAGTGATGCGTGAAAAATTACCGAAAGAGGTGTATCTCAAACTCCGTGACACGATTCGTAAAGGCGCCAAACTGGACATGAGCATCGCCGATTCAGTTGCTCACGCGATGAAAGAGTGGGCAATTGAAAAAGGAGTCACCCACTTTACACATTGGTTTCAGCCTCTGACCGGTCTTACCGCCGAAAAACACGACGCCTTTTTAGAGATTGATGAAGGCGGTGTCGTGGTTGAACGATTCGCTGCCAACCAGCTGGTCCAGGGTGAACCCGACGCATCATCATTTCCCAGCGGCGGCAGACGATCTACCTTTGAAGCCCGCGGTTATACGATGTGGGACGCCTCCAGCCCAGCATTTATCATGGAAGGACCTAAAGGCGGAATTTTATGTATTCCATCGGTTTTTATCAGTTATAACGGAGAAGCTCTCGATAAAAAAACACCCCTTCTACGTTCCATGGAAGCCATCAAACGCACTGGTTTGCGAATATTGCGATTATTTGGAAACGCAAGTGTTACTCGTGTCGTAACTACCATCGGAACTGAACAGGAATATTTTCTCATTGATCGTTCCTTTTATATGCTCCGACCGGATCTGCAGATAACCGGCAGAACATTATTTGGAGCAAAACCTCCGAAAGGACAACAGCTGGAAGATCACTATTTTGGTTCAATCAAAGAACGAGTACTGGCATTTATGCAGGATGCCGAGACCGAATTGTATAAATTAGGTATTCCGGCAAAAACCCGGCATAATGAAGTGGCGCCTCATCAATATGAGATCGCGCCAATCTACGCTGAAGCCAATATCGGCGCTGATCGAAATCAATTGATTATGGAAGTATTGAGAAAAGTCGCAATCCGCAACGGATTGGCGCTTCTGCTGCACGAAAAACCCTTTGCCGGAATAAACGGCAGCGGTAAACACAACAACTGGTCGCTGGAAGACTCCGAAGGGAATAATCTCCTGGATCCCGGAAAAACTCCCGAAGAGAATCTGCAGTTTTTGGTGTTTCTCGTCGCAACGTTAAGGGCTGTTTATGTATATGGCGACCTGCTGAGAGCAACTGTTGCCACTGCCGGAAATGATCATCGCCTCGGCGCTAATGAAGCGCCGCCTGCGATCATGTCGGTTTTTCTCGGGGAAAGATTGAGCGAAATTCTCAACAATATCAAAGAAGGCAAACGCATTAAGGCAGCCGAAAAATTTGTAATCGATCTCGGTCTGAGTAATTTACCCTCGATTTTTCGTGATCACACAGATCGCAATCGTACGTCACCTTTCGCTTTTACCGGTTCAAAATTCGAGTTTCGGGCTATTGGTTCTTCCGCCTCAGTTTCACTGTCCAATACTGTCTTAAACGGCGCCGTAGCAGAATCCCTGGATCTCATCGCTGATGATATCGAGCAAGAACTTGAGAAGGGATCAGACTTAAAAGAGACAACTCTGAAAGTACTTCGAAAATATATTATTGAAACTGAACCGATCCGCTTTGAGGGTAATAATTACAGCAATGAGTGGCAGGAAGAAGCCGCAAAACGTGGGCTGCCCAATATCAAACGAACCGGATATGCACTTGATGCATTAACAGTACACAAAAACAGACAGATGTTGATGGAACAGGATATTTTCACAGATGAAGAGTTGTCATCACACTATTTAACTAAACTGGAAAAGTATGTTCTCACATTGGAAATTGAAGCAGAAACTCTTATTAATATGCTTCAAACGAAAATTTTACCGGCAGCAATCGATTATCAAAATCAGCTGATAACATCAGTTAAAGGGCTGAGAGACTTAAAATCTCAAACCGGATACGAGTTCAACGATACTACACTTGGAATGTTAACCGAATTTTCAAAAACTCTTAACGAAATTAAAACCGCTAACATGTCATTAAAGAAAGCATTATCTGAAGGATTGTCAATTGACGATCTTCCTGCAAAAGCAAAATATTTTACCGATAATGTTGTCGATAAAATCGAAAATCTCAGACAAGTCATCGATAAATTAGAAAGCATTATGTCTGACGATCTCTGGCCACTTCCGAAATACTCGGAGATGCTGTTTATTCTATAGACTTTCACGGCAATATATTAATCCTATAAAAAAGAGACTGTCCCAAAAACATGAAAGGACGATAGAGAATCCCGTCAGGTCTGAGGACCCGACGGAACGGAATATGGGATATAGGGATATAAGGATATAAGGGGTATAAGATTTCATTTGGTAGATTTTATCTGGTTT
>JAGLWX010000145.1 GCA_023133185.1 Fidelibacterota bacterium | reverse complement strand
TACACAATTCACAGAGAAAAGCAATCTCTCCGAAGTGATTGGTGCCGAGCTCCAAAAGGCTGAACGTGTAGGATTCATTTAGCGTCAGCAAGGTGAGTGGCAATCCAAGGTGGTTGTTCAAATTTCCACTGGTAGAATGTAAATCATATTTGTGTTTCAAAATTGATTCACACATAATTCTTATTGTCGTTTTACCGTTAGTTCCGGTAATTGCCAAAACCGGAATATCAAACTGATCTCTCCAGGTTGCCGCTAACTGCTGGAGCGCTTTTTCCGGGGATTCTACAATCCATAAGGGCAGACCCGAGACGTCTGTCTGTTTAGCCCATTTTTTTGAAACGATGCTTAAAACAGCGCCCCCTGCTGTTGCGGATTTTACAAATTCATGACCATTCACATTTTCTCCGGGTAGAGCGACAAACATCGAACCGGCGGTGACTTTTCGGCTGTCAATCGTCACATTGGAGATACTGCCGTCGAAATTAACTAACGATCCCATATTAATATTTCTGATAAATTCTGTGCTGATCATTTATTTTCCGAAAAGTTCCTCAACAATTTTAACGTCGCTAAAAGGATGTCTAACGCCGTTAATTTCCTGATAATTTTCGTGTCCTTTGCCAAGTATGGCGACAATATCTTTCGTTGAACTGTTCTCGATGGCAAATTGAATTGCTGCCTTGCGATCTGTGATTTTTATATAGTTCTCATTTTTATCGAATCCCTTAACGGCGTCTTTGATAATTGCTTCCGGATCCTCAAAGCGGGGATTGTCAGTAGTAATGATGACAGAATCCGACAATGACGCGGCAGCCTTAGCCATTTTGGGGCGCTTGTTTTTGTCGCGATTGCCGCCGCAGCCAAAAACCGTTACTAATTTTCCGTCGGATGGAACGATGTCTTTTAATGCTCCCAACACATTGACGATCGCGTCCGGCGTATGGGCATAGTCAATAAATACTCGGGGAAAACCTTGCTTTCTGATTTCCTGGAGTCGCCCCGGAATGTAATCAACTTTTGCAATTGCCTGACTGATAACTGATGGTTGTATTCCTAACTGGATTGCTGATGTCGAGGCAGCCAGAATATTACTGAGATTATAATAGCCCGACAGTGAACTTTTAATTGGAATAGAGATATTTTTGGATGTAATTGTTCCTTCTATTCCGGTTTTATATTTGATATCGCTTTTCCAGGTGAAATCAGCCTGCGAAGCTATGGAATAAGTGAATAATTGTGCGTCACCTGTCGCATTGAATTTATCTGAATAGGAATCGTCAATATTTGATAAACGAAACCCTGTTTTGAGTATTTTCCGGAATAATTCCAGTTTGGCATCGACATAGTTATCGATGGTTGAATAAAAGTCCAGGTGATCTTGCGAAATATTTGTAAAAACCCCTCCGGTAAATCGGATATCGTCAACCCTGTTCAATGATAGGGCATGAGATGATACTTCCATCACAAGCACATCGACCTTTTCATTTACCATCTCTGCAAGAATCTGCTGTAATTGCAGTGAATCGGGAGTAGTTAAATTGAGAGGAAAAAATTTTTCATTAATTGAGTATCCGAGTGTCCCAATTGATCCACATGCAATTCCGGCTGTTTGTAAGATTGCGTTTAAAAGGTAAACAGTCGTTGTTTTTCCGTTTGTGCCTGTCACACCGATAACAGTTAATTTGTTTGATGGATTATCGTAATAATTTGCCGCAGCGGTTGATAACGCCGATCTGCCATTTGACACGACAATCTGTGGAATATTGATATTTTCCTGATATTGTTCAGTTACAATTGCGATGGCGCCATTTTGAATTGCCTGAGGGATGTATTGATGTCCATCTGTTTGTGTTCCACGTATAGCAAAGAACAAATCCCCGGCAGTGATTTTCTTTGAATTATTTGAAATAGCGCTTATTTCAGTTGGAAGTTCTCCGTATAGTCCATAATCAATATTTTCCAGTATATCGCGTAAAACCCTACTCAAGATTCACACTCCTCGGTTCCAGATTGATTGTACACTGTGTATTAGATGTGACCGGCGAATCTGCTTGAGGATATTGAGATGTTACAACTCCGGTTCCCTGAACGTTGGTTTCGACGCCCATTGTTTGAAGGATTGCCACAGCCTGTCGGAGTGGTTTGCCGCGCAGATCAGGCATGCGCTGTACATATTGATACGTTGAAAGGCGAACACGGGATTCTCGTGGTGCGGCGGCAGCAGTTTGAACAAAACTTAACTTAGGTTGAAGAGCAGAATTAACCAGCTTCAATTGGGGTGTTTGGAGTTGGTCCTCCCGGAAAAACAGGTCATCTGAGAGATTAACAATACGTTTAAATATTTCTTTGACTACCGGAGCGGAAACGCTACCACCGGTATGGTTTATACCTTTTGGGTTATCAACGACGATGACACAGAGCAATTTAGGATCGTTAACAGGGAAAAATCCAACAAACGTTGCAACATAATCAGTTTGACTATAGCCTTTTTTAGTTACTTTCTGAGCTGTACCGGTTTTTCCGGCGATTGCCATACCGTTGATGTCTGCCTTCAAACCGGTTCCGCTTTTGACGGTCAGCCGTAGCAGGTCTCTCATCAAAATCATGGTTTCAGCAGACGCAACGCGGCGGATATATTGGGGTTTTCCCTCGTACAATAAAATCCCGTCTTTTGTTTCGATTTTTTTAACTAACTGCGGCTTTAATAAATAACCGCCATTTGCGATAGCGGCATAAGCATTTGCCAATTGCAACGCTGTACAACAAACTCCGTGACCAATTGCCACCTGGGCAAGCATCAGGTCATTCCATTTTTTCAACGGATGAATAATGCCTTCCTGTTCACCTGGAAATTGAATGTCGGTTTTCGCTCCAAAACCGTACCGCCGGACATATTTAAAGACCTGGTCTTTTCCAATCTTCCGGGCAACTTTAATTGTCCCAATATTACTGCTTTTTTTAATTACATCGGCAAATGATAGGGTGCTGTATTTTTTATGATCGTGGATAATAGTCTTTCCGATCTTAATATGACCATCTTCACAATAGATACTATCTCCCGGTTGGACTTTATCTCCTTCAAAGGCTGCGGTGGCGGTTACGATCTTGTAAGTTGAACCCGGTTCAAAAATATCAGTGACCACGCTATTTATCTGAGCTGAAACCGGATAATTATTCGGCATATTTGGATCAAATTCGGGAATAGTCGATATGGCAAGTATTTCACCGTTTTTGGGGTTAATAATAATCCCCATGGCTTTATCGGCATTATGTTTTTCAAAGGCATTTAATAATTCTTCATGCAATATAATCTGATATTCATGGTCTATTGTTAAGGTGATATCATTGCCGTTAATAGCTTCCTTATAGGGCAGATCAGGGCGATTATTTAATCGACCCCAGCCATCTTTCATTGCTACCTGCCAGCCTGGAGTACCACATACATAGGGCTCCAATTCCTTTTCAAGTCCTATGATACCATGATTATCGATATCAGTTAACCCGATTAGTTGTCCCGCGATTTCTCCAAATGGATAACTCCGACGGACTTTGCGTTCAATAGCAAATCCGGAATGATACTGGTACTTTTCCAGGAAAGGCTGAATTTCGCTATGCAAGATATCTTTTTCCAGCCAGACAAAAGTTCTGTCGGATTGTAAGGTTTTGAGATACGCTGCATACTTTGGCTTTATTAAAGCGCTTAACTCACCGGCAATTTTTTCTTTATTCTTTATTAAATAGGGGTGAACCGCGATGTTGTACTGAACAATATCCATAGTAAGGGCTTTTTGGTTCCTGTCGTAAATCGTACCTCTAATGGGATGAATTATCCTGCGATAATCAGCCTGGTTCTTACAGCTTTCCTGGTATCCTGTTGAATTGATGACTTGAATTGTAAACAGACGACCGATCAACGCTCCCCAAAAAAGCAGTAGAAAAAGGGAAATAATCCGGGTTCGTTTTCTGATCTTATGAAAATAATTAGTCATAATCCTATCTGACTGTTGTTACATCTATTATAATAGACAAGGTCTCCGGTGGTGGACTCCACATATTCATTTCGCTTGATGCGATTTGTTTTATACGATCAACACGGGAAAGTCGGTCTAATTCAACGGATATAATCCGGTTTTGAGTTATAAGATTTGCTTCTTCCCGTTTTATAACGTCTATTTTCGCAAATAATTGATTAGTATAGTTGAAAATCCAGACATAGAAAACCATAAGTCCTATTATTAAAAGAAAAAGGGTGGACATTATCACATTTTTTTTCCTGTTTTTACTGATCTTCTTCTTTGCCATTATGATATCCTAATCATATTCGTTCTGCTGCTCTTAGTTTTGCGCTTCTTGCCCTGGAATTATTTCTTATTTCATCCTTGCCAGGTAAAATTGGTTTGGTAGTAAGTAATTTGATGGAGGCTTTATGACTGCATTGACAAATGGGAAACTCCGGTGGACAGACACAATCGGTAGATTCGGTTTTAAAATACTGTTTTACTATTCGGTCTTCTAAACTGTGATAGGTAATTATTACGATTCTGCCATCCGGTTCTAATATATCTATAGCGTCTTTTAGAGCCTTTTTCAGGACTTCTAATTCACGGTTGACGACAATTCGGAGCGCTTGAAAAATACGGCTCAATGTCTTATTAACATATAAAGGATGTGTTTTATGGCGGATGATCTCTGCAAGTTGTCCGGTAGTTTTGATTGTATTTATTTGTCGTTCATCAATGATTGCCCTTGCGATTGAACGTGAATTTTTTTCTTCGCCATAGGTTTTAAATATTGTTGCTAATTCTGATTGATTTGCTGTATTGATTATATCGCTTGCGGTCTTTGGCAAATCAGGGGAAAAGCGCATATCCAGAGGACCATTCACAGAATATGACAGACCACGGTCGGGATTCTCGAGAGCAAAAGATGACATCCCAAGGTCCATTAATATTCCGTTTATTCTTGGATATCCGTTACGAAAGCAGATGGCTTTAATAGATTCGAAATTACTGTTTATTAAGATGTGTTTTTGCTTTATGCTTAAATGTGTTGAGCAATAATTAATTGCGTTGGGGTCGGCGTCGATACCTATTAGTATAGCGTTTTGATCTAATTGCTCAGAAAGAGAGGCGAAGTGCCCGCCCGTACCCAAGGTGGCGTCAACATAAACACCATCTCGCCGGGAGACCAGGTATTGCAGAGTTTCTTTGAGTAATACCGGTACATGAATGGTGGTCATTTACCTAAATCCGATTAAACGATTAAAAAATATCTGCTAAGTCTTCAAAATAATCATCGTCTAGTGGGATTTGTGATTCCTGGTGTTCTTTTAACATTTCCGGTTCCCATAATTCCAAATAATTCAAAGCGCCGATTATCGCTACTTCCTTTTTAATGTTGGCGAAATCTAAGAGTCGCTGAGGCATGAGTATGCGTCCCTGTTTGTCACATTTTAAACGAATGGAATTGCGAGACCATGTCCGGATAAATGCCCGGTTTTTCTTCTTGAATTGCGACAGGTTGCGAAGTTTTTCCGCAAACATATCCCATTCAATTGCGGGATAGGCAATCAGACAGGGATCGGCGCCCTTCGTTATGACAAACGTGTACTCAGCGTCTTCTTCAGTTAACCAACGACGGTATTTTGCCGGGATGCTCAGACGACTTTTCTCATCTAAAAAATGTTTTGATTCGCCGGCAAAAGAAGTAATCATAATCCTTAAAAATTTGGGATTTCATGGGATTTCTCCCCACATCTACCCACAATAATAGGGTAAAATACCCATATTGTCAAGTATTTTTTCTCAAATACGTGATGTTTTTAAAAGGATTTAAATAAGGTAAACTATCGTCTTAAGAGAGTAGAGCGGACAATGCCGTCTTTTGTGATGATAAAACGGGTTGGGATTCCCCTGTTGCCGACAGTTCTTAATTCTTTATTATTGAGGTAAAGTACAACTTTTGAAGGTCTGCCGACTCTGACATCAAATTTGTCCCTGGCTTTCCATTCTCGGCGAATATTTGGCAGGTAGTTGGCTTCCGTTGTATCACTTTCATCGGTGATCACACGTGCCCAGCACGTATCTTGAGTTGTCATTATTAGTGATAATAGTTCGTTTTGCGTTTCCGGTGTATTTTCCGTTGCGACCAATTCCTGCTCTGTTGCAGTTGTGTCCCTATCTTCAACAGGTACCGGCAGTTCTTCAATCGAGACTGGTAATGGAGCCTGATTCTTTTTCTCCTCTTCGATTAGAACCTGTTTCAAAACAGATATGAGAAAAATGACGATGACGAGTACAGCAGTGACAGCGGCAATACTTCGTCTTTTCTTTCCGTTTACGACTGAGTTGTTTTTTGGTGAAAGGAAAGAATTTACCTTTTCCGGTGTTTCGGGCTTTAATGGCTCTTCAAGTTTCCCGGTGTATTCTTCGAAGGATTTGATAATTTGTTCCGGGTCTGTATTAAGTTCCTGTGCATATGCCCGGAGAAATAATCGTACGTAAGTCAGGGGTAATTTGGAAAAATCACCTGCTTCAAATGCTTCTAAAATGGTCTTGTTTACTTTTGTTTTATTGGATATTTGATCAAGTGTTATCCCAAGTGATTCTCTGCGCTTTTTTAACTCTTCATAGAACATATTGAATACTCTGTTTAATTTTTCTCACTACGGACTTAATTTTGCAAATATTGATGTCAATTTCAATACAAAGTTTCACTAAAGTTATCCCGGAATTTTAGTGCTGTATCTAATATTATGTCGAGATGATATAACCTCCCCTCTTTCCCCTCCTTAGCAAGGAGGGGATGTAAGGGGAGGTTGATTGGAATCTTCATGAAATGCTTCTCCATCTCAACTTTCCTAAATTACTATTCTACTTGTTAATGTGTTTTATCATCTTAAAATACAAAATATTGTGCTATAAGAGATTTTCAATTTCAGTGGAACTTTAGAAAGTTTCACAATAGAGATTTTAATTGCAGACGAATCTGCTGAAAGAATTTAGCAATTGGAAATCCGACTACATTGTAAAAACAACCATCTATTTTATGGACAAAGATTGCGCTATAATCCTGAATACCATAGGATCCGGCTTTATCAAAAGGATGATAGTTATCGACGTAATGCTCTATAATATCGCTTGAAAGTTTCCTGAATGTTACGTCCGTTCGTTCGACGTCAGTGAAATGGCTGCCGTTTTGGGAGTTCATAACACAATACCCGGTGAATACCTGATGAGTGGCGCCGCTTAATAATGATAACATGGATATTGCATCGTCACGATTCTTAGGTTTTTCGAGAATAATTTGGTCCTTCACGACGATTGTGTCGGCTCCAATGATCCATGCGTCGTCATAATATCCGGCAATATCATTTGATTTATGATAAGCATGAGTTTGGACGAGTTTTTCCGGTCTTTCATGCTCGATGCTTAGCTCGTGATAGTTTGATGCGTGGATTTGAAATTGAAAACCTGCGAGTTTCAGGATTTCTTCCCGCCGAGGTGATTTTGAAGCAAGAATAACAGGCTTGCCATACCAATTTAAGATTGATTCTGTCATCCTGCTTTCACCATTTTTCCAATGAAATGATCTTTTTTATCCGATTCAATCGATGTCGCTTTGATTTTATAAATATAAATGCCTTTGGCGACTATATCTCCAAAATCGTCTGCGCCATTCCAGTGAATTGAATTGAATCCCGGCATATATAGCTGATCTGTATCGATCGTTTTAATTTTTAAACCTCTTACCGTGTATATTGAACATTCGATTTTCGATGAATGAGTAATGTAAAAAACAATATCTGTCATTTTACCGAATGGATTAGGATAGTTTACAACATTTTCTAATTTGAAATCCGATGAAGACAATAGGTTAAAAACACAAGTGGTTGTCGTTGAATTATTGCCATTATCCCAGGCTGTTACAGAAGATTTATGTTCGCCGGGAGAGAGTTCGGGTATTGATAGAGTGATGGTTCCGGATGTGTCGCTGTTTGCGTCGTAAGAAAAATATTCGGTAACCCGGTAAGAAGCTGTTTCGCCATCGTCAATGGTCAAGGTGATATCATGACCCATTTTGCCGGCAATATTAATCCCGTGGGGATCGCTGATGGCAATTTCGAATTGAGATTCCGGTGTTACAATATCCCCATTACGAAAATCTATATTTGTAAACCCAATATTAATAGTAGGGCCGGTTGTGTCAAAAACCGATTCGGAACCGGCGAAATACAGGGAATCATAAAATCCGCCAATTTCATCTCCTGTATCGGGGTTCCAACCATATACAGTTATTTTACCATGCCGGTTTGCATAATTCAGATCTTTGGGAATGAAAAATTTTGAGGAGAATTTGCTGTTTGAAATATTAATCAGTCCATTAAAAAGCACTTCGCCGAGAATCAGATAGGATAATGACTGGGGCTTTCCGTTGCCATCGGTATAATGCCGTGTTACAAGCCTTTCACTGTCGAATAATTTTAAAATCCCCTCTCCATTGAAGTTTGACCCGTCATTTTCATCTATCATTCCGTAAACTTGAATATTAGAAAGTGTTTTTAATGTATCGGTGTCAAGGCGGTCGAATCCGACTTTCCCGTATGGCAATGCGAGATATAATGCCGGATCGCCAAACAGCATATATTTTTCATTGTTTTCGTTGATACCGCTGCCGGAACAGGATACCGCCTGCAATAATTTTCCCAGACTGATCCGATTTGCGCCGACCGGGTTGAACCATTTCATTATCCAACTATTGATGAATGCACGATTTGAGCCGGGGTAGGTGGCGCGTGTCGGAGCTAATGCCCCAATTGCGCCGTTTTCCGGCTCAATAACAAGCGCCTCGGGCATGCAGGTCCCGGTAATATCGTCAAATTGTCCCCAGCTGCAGGTTGCTGCAATCCAAAATGGAAGCTTCATACCGGACTTTATATTTCCCATATCCCGATTCATGTCCAGTATATGTTCCTGTGTCCACACCGTCGGACTTCCATGTCCCAGGTAGTTTATAATAGTAGTTCCTTTTTCGATTTGCTTTAATAAAGCTGTTGTTGCATCCGGTTTTTTTACTCCGTACGTCGAGGCGTCCTGAACTTCGGGATACTCCAATAAATATAGTTTTTTTACATCAATCGATCCGGGCAGGTGCTTGAAAACATACGATTCACTGTCATTGATATGATATTTTTCGTTTGAATGAGGTCGTTCAGGATCATCGGCTACCAGGGTTACCGTACTGCGCCACTCTCCGTATATTGGCTCGAGAGTATAATTGCGAATCTTATCGACAACAGCCTGGGCTTCGTCGGCAGTCCGGACATTTATCCTTCCGATAGCCATGTCCATTTTTTTATCGGATCCATTTATATAGACAAACCGCGTATCGGTCGAGTATGAGACGAATCCATTGCCTGACTGAGATGAAGGCTCAACCTGGTATGTCATCACTATATCGCCTTTTTCCGATTCGATGTGCCGGTAATCGAATGTTCCATCTCCAAGTAATAGTACATATTCAGGTAGCGGAGGAGTCCAGTTACGAAATGTATAGGTTAAAAATTGTCGAATAGTGTGAGGGTCAACGATGTCAGCATTAAATTCCCTCAGGATCTGATTCTGAAATACTACGATTGTGCTGAGCCGGTCTTCTTCACGAATATCTTTGCTGTACAATTGAGCAAGATCATTGGCGGCATCCTGAAATTCTTCAACAGTGATGATAACGTGTTGAGCCGAAATATCGGGACGGCGAATAACATTCCATTGAGGATCATCGATTTTTTCCGGCGATTTATGATATTCAGTATTTGTGATCAGGAAATGAGAGCGATTAGTAATATCATTGTATGCCCGGAATGTAATCTCATTGTCTGTTTGGACATTCGGGGACTGAATTGCTACATTTCTCCAATCCGTGATATCGTAAACAGCGGGGCTTGAAAGAGAAATATCACTTA
>JAGLWX010000144.1 GCA_023133185.1 Fidelibacterota bacterium | reverse complement strand
CCATCTTTTGGGTTTTTATATAATTCCCTGCTTTAATTTGATAAAAATAAATACCGCTTGGCGCCATTTTACCCTGGTTGTTTTTTCCATCCCATGGTACAGTATGATATCCAACACCTTTTTCTTCATTTACTAAGATTCTGATTTGTTCACCAAGTATGTTGTATATGACCAGATTTACATGACTTCTTCCAGGTATCTGGTATTGAATATTTGTAGTTGGATTAAAAGGATTAGGAAAGTTTTGAGATAAATTATAAGAATCCGGTATTATATTCTTTGTAGGCTGTAATTCTATTCGATATACATCACCAAAATTTTTCCAAATAACTGATTCTTCTAATTTCATTCCATCTATATACATACTAATCAAATCCCCGGGCTTTGCTCCCTCATCTACTTCAGTTCTCGGATCATCCCGATAAACAGACATCATCCCAAAATAACCTTTCTTTTCAACAACATATTCACCACAAATAATTCCATTGGGATCCTTTGCTTGAATCACAGAACCTATTCTTAGCCTATTATCGTCAAAATTGGCGCTTTCTCCAAATATACTTATCCACTCATTGGTTGGAATAACATCTGTATATGAATTAAGGTTGATAAGATTTTTTGCCAAGAAGCCATTTTTTCCAACTTGATTATCAGGATAAATTAAAGTACAGGGTTCAGTGACTTTAATCCAGTAGCCAAAGCCCGATGATAATATTTGTAAGTTACTAAATTGCGGCCAATTCGGATCATAGGTCAATCCACCTTCGTCAAATCCTAAGACAACAATAACATTATCCATTATGCTTCCAAGCGCATGGACAACAGAATCAGGATTTTCAGGCAGATAACTAACCAAGTTCCATCCTGCCTCCATATTGATCGGAGTATTATTTGAAATCTCTGACCCGGTAATATTAAGCGTATCTTTTGAAATAGTTTTAATCCAATATCCATGTAAATAGTCCATAAATTTCAAAGTGCTGAATTGCTGCCACATGGGATCAAAAGTTAATCCTCCGGACTCAAAACTCAATACCACAACGATATTATCCATTATATCAGATAGTAACACATTAATTGAGTCATTTGGAGTATCAACATCCCAGGAGATTAAATTCCAACCTGCACTAAGAAATATATCTAGTGTTCGAATATACGGTATTACTTCAACGATTATTGTATCACAATCTGATGCTGCCATATTATCAGTCACGGTAAAAATAAGAGATTCTTGCCCGGAAAAGGTCAAAGAGGCAGAAAACTCAGCAACATGAGTAGAAGAATTTATTATGACAGATACCGAATCATTGCCGGAAACCGACCAGCTTAAATCTGAATCAATATCGTTAATATCACTGACAAAATCATCTAAATTTATGGTATGTGTAGTATCTGAACGGAATAGGATGGTATTCGGTAAATCGGATATAACGGGGGGGTAGTTCGAATGTCCTTCCAAATTAATTTGTACTATTGCACCGTTGGATGTCCAGGTAGGATCGTCTGGTACCAAACAAATAGCATACACGTCATTTATATAGAAAGTGATTGTGTCTCCCGGATCGGCGCCTTCATCAACGCTCGGTGTTGTCGTATCGTCTCTATAAACCAATAGAAATCCATATTGACCTTGCGTATGTACTGTAAAAGTTCCACATAATACACCATCCGGATCGTAAGCATTCACTACGGCGCCCACAGGAATCGGGGAACCGTCAAACGTGGTATTGGCGCTAAAAAAGTTGACCCACTCGTTAGTAGGTATGACTTCAGCATTTAATGAACTTATGAGTAGTATTGCTAATACCACTAATGATATTGGAAAAAAACAACTTTCTATTTTCATAATGATTTTCCTCCTAACGGAATAAATCTTAGTTGTCAGGATAAACTAACGTGCAAGGTTCAATGACCTTTATCCAATATCCAAAACCCGGTGAAAGTGTTTTTAGAGTACTGAACTGCGGCAGATCAGGATCATAGGTCAAGCCACCTTCATCAAATCCTAAGACAACAATTACTTTGTCCATTATGCTTCCCAGTGCATGTTCAACATCCATTGAATTATTTGGTAAATAACTCACCAGATTCCAGCCGGTTTCTAATTCAATTGGTGTATTATTTTTGATAAATAAACCGGTAATCGGAAATAGTGTAGAAGTTTTCATTTTTAGCCAATATCCATGCAGATGATCACAAAGTTTCAAAGTACAAAATTGAGGTAAATCGGGATCATAAGTCAACCCGGCGTTTTCAAAACCTAATATGACTACAACATTATTCATGATATCAGAAAATAACACATTTATTGAGTCGTTTTGTGTATCAACATTCCAGGAAACAAGATTCCAACCGGAATTTAATTCAATAGTTACATTTCGTATGACTGTAACTGTTTTTCCCTCATAAGAACTAACGATATTTTCTGCATTTGAATTTGCTATTATTACATTATCTAAATTCAAAAAGTAGCTTTCATGACTGGAATCAGCTTTGAATTTAATAAAAACAACCGGACCCGAACTGCTTGAAATCTCCGCTTGTGAAGTCGAATAAGCAAAGACCGTTAATGTGTTATCATCCTGCATATGGGCATTCAGAACATGGTCAGATAATCTTTCGGTTGCTCTAACTTCGTTATTATAGATCAAACCATCAGGAATATTTAAATCAAACTGAAATCCTACAAATGGCTCATAATTCTCTATACTAATACTTATCCACCCCGTATCATTCGATACAATGCTTGTTGAATCCACACGCATTATATTGGGTATATAAGCTGTTGCGGATAACTGAATATCAGTAGGATCTTCATCCGGATCATTGCTTCTAATTCTTATATTGGAATTAAATGTTCCCTCAGCGTCACTATGAAAAGAAACTGGAATTAGGGTTTGTTGACCGGGTGGTAAATCAACTGGTAATTCCTGTGAGGAGAAAAAATGAGAATCGTAAAATATGATATTGTTGACTTTCAGAGTATCGCTTCCTTGATTAGACATTGTGCATTGCAAGGTAAGTGTATCGAAGATAGAAACGCTGCCGTAGTTAAGAGAAGTTGGATTCATGTAAATATCCGGAGCTGCTATTTCCAGGGTACCGTTATAATGATCGCTAATCATATTTGCCGAATTTATATCACCGATTACCGGTTCGATAAAATTTATATTATAGAATCCACCCTGCCCATCAATTAAAAAATCTAATGCGACAACATTGCCATTATTGCCTGAAAATAGTGTATTTGAAACCGAATATGCAACGACTCTGATATAACCATTATCTAATGTCGTGGCAGAGACGACGTGATCTGTTTTTCTATCGGTCAAAGCAATACTATTCGGAACATAGGTCATCACTTCCGGTACATTCAGATCAAAAGAAAAACCCACAAATTCTTCCATGTTTGAAATATCAATTGTCATTACCGAGGAATGTCCGCTTCTGCCAAACATATCATTGATATCAAGTTCATTAACCGCGTATGCAATTACAGACAGATTAACTAATTTTACCGGTTCATCCGGATCATCACAAAGAATCTTCACCTGTTTATTATATATGCCTTTGACATTGGAGTGAAATCGGATTGTAACCACTCTTGAATCACCGGCATTGACAGTAAAATTTGTATCACCAATGACTTCAAAATCAGAAAAACTCGTATATATCCTGCTTACCGATAAAGCATGATTTCCTGTGTTATAAATATTAAAACTCTTCTCAGATGTTTGTAGTAAAGGAACTCGGTCATAATCCAATGATATCGGGCTAATATCTATATCAGGAGCCTCGATGGTAACAGTTCCATTGGTAATATTCGTAAGGATATTCAGGGATTGAGAATCCCCAATAACACCATTTTCCACAGTCAGGCTGTATAACCCGGGAATCGTACCTAATTTCAACTTAAATGAGCAAACTTCCCCGGAATTATCTGAAAATTCTGCCATAGCCATTGAGTAAGCGAATACCCTTAATATATTTTCATCTACTACCGTGGCTGTAATCTGATGATCTGAAGCACGATCAGATAATCGTTCTGATCCTTCTATAAAGCTGATTTGGTCATCAAGTGATAAGTCAAATTGAAAACCAACAAAGGGTTCGGTATTTTGAATTTCAACGCTTATAGCTACAGTATCATTTGCTCCGCCACTTGCATCATTAATGATCATGATGTTTTGGGCAAGGAGAGATGTTCCGAACAATAACAAAAAAATTAATATCTTTTTCATTGTATCTCCCTATCCTATACCTTGCTTTTTAGCACCTTGAGTCAAGTCTTTATTAGATACTTTAACAACTTGAGTCAAGTCCTTATTAGATACTTTAACACCTTGAGTCAAGTCCTTACTAAAATCTTTTAACTTTAATATAAATTTCTGCAAAGGACTTAACTCAAGTTTATTGCTCATGGTCTTAACTCAAGTTTTTTTATTTTCATTTCAATAATACCATTTTTTTTGTATCGATAAATCCATCTGCCTGCAACTGATAGAGATATACACCACTGGATACTATTTGACCAGTTTCATTTCTTCCTGTCCACAAATAATTGTAATAACCGGGCTGCAGATTGTTGACCTTGTACGTTTGTATTACCTGTCCTAAAATATTGTAGATTCTAATTGTAATATCACTTGCTTTTGGTATGCTGTATTCAATCATCGTCGAATTGTTAAACGGATTCGGATAGTTCTGTCCTAAAGAATATTTTTCCGGCAACAGCGTCTCGCCGGGCGCACCAATCTTTGCGGCAACCTGTTTCCCAAAACGATCCGATACAACCAAGCCGCTAATCTCAATATCATCTGTTTCAGAGAATGTCAAAACATCCTGATTACCTTTTGGAATAGACTCTCTTTTCAGACTATACACAACAACCAACTTAGAATTATCACTTATCTTCATCGTAGCGACTTCCATCGGATACAAGGATGTCAACCGTAGATCATCCATATTCCCGGTCACCATAAACTGATAGCCGCCAATCGATCCATTGGAAGATACCTGGAGTCTATTCTTGTTCACACTAAAGATGGCTTCTGTGGCATCGATACCCGCCAATTTTGCGGCTTTATCACCATCAAGAATAATGTAAATAACACTGATGATATCCAACACATTGATTACATCATCTCCATTGATATCCGCTGCATCAAACAAAAATGGATGCGGATTTCTCTGTAACATATAATTGACGATTGATATAATATCCAGAACATTAACAGCCATATCACCATTGGCATCACCATTAGCGGCTGAGAAAGGTGTAGCAGCTACTGACTTAGAGAAGTCGCTCTCCTGCATATCGGTACCGATAACAGAATATAAATAACGATAGGTGTTGTCCGGAATTACATCAAAATCAATGAATGTCGTATCGGTAACAAGGCTGCTGTTTATCATCACTGTATCGCTAAAAGTTGAATCGGTGATTGATTCAAAACGATAAATATTATACCCTAACACATCATCGGATTCTACGGTGGGCCATTCCAGATTAACTTTACCAATGCCAGGTATAGCGATGAACTCAATCGACGCCGCTCCGGCTGCCTGGATCACAAATTTGAATCTTCTATCTTCAATTGGTATTTCAAAATTTTCATTATCTTTAGCATTAGCCACTCGAATTGTATTGATGCCATCGCCGGTTTCCAGACCTACGTTGTAGTATGCAGTCCAAATTGTGGAATCTGAAATCCAGAAAGCATTATCATGAACAACATTTTGAGTATATGGTTCTTGTACTCCAAAGGTAAGAAATGGTGTATAGGTGGTATCCATAGCTCTGTTGAAATAGACATCGAATTTTAGTATCTCCGTTCCAATGGGATCTAATTGCTCATCCTGGGGATCAATTTCATTTAGTTCAACCTTCCAAACAATACCGTGAGCAGAGTCAGATGGTGCAATTAAAATAGGCTGGTAGTTAACCTGAGCTAAACTGGCATTATCCCAAAAATCATATATTTTCTCGTCAATTCGCTCACTATTTACTGTACCCCAGTAAACATTTGGAATATTATGTATTGTACCACCTGGAGCCATATATTCTATTGAACTGTTCCCATATAGTATGTTTATTTTATTTATTACGTCATTAGTATATGCGTTAAGGTAGGCGCTATTTACAAAATTACAATGAATTAATTTTTGATTAGAGTAATTTGGATGCCATTGAAATAAAGACGAACCTATAACATTTTCAAAAGTACATGCTTCAAATTTTAATTCTTGATTGAAAACAAAAAAGAGTGAATTGTAATATTGCATACTAATATTCTTAAAAACACAATTTTCAAAAGAAACGGTTTGATTATATAAAAATTGATGCACTCCTTTCATATTTCGAAAAACACAATAAGAATATATACCATTTGAATTAAGCGGAGTTTGAGTATAAGAATTCTCAATTATTACGTAATTAAAATTTACTATTCCACCTGCTATTTTGGATTCTCCGGTGATAGTTATGACGCTATCTTTTTTACCATTAGCAACTATTTCACCAGTATTATAAATAATGTTATTCAATATTATTGTTGTTCCTGGTTTTATGAGCAATAATCCATTAGTCCCAACTTTGAAACTACCATTAACTATCCATAATTTATCTGAAGTTAATATCATAGTCGAATCCATAACTCCTAATAATTCTTCACCATTTGTTATACTTATTACAAAGTTATTTTTGATATTATAATCAGAATTTTTATATCCAATCTCATATTCAAATACAATATCACGATTGTTCGCAGCATCCGAACCGATCTCAATTCGAAAGGGATTAGAAGACCCTGTCAAAGTCGCATAGGCAGAAATATCACCTATATAACTTGTGCTGTCTATTATATCAGCAGTGGTAGTATCCTCAAATTCACCAAAACGTAATACTGACCAGACACTATCCGCAAAACCGCCGGCATTTTTTACAGTCAGATATATCTCTATTGTTTCACCGGCATCAGCAATACCGTCATCATCACAACCAGGTAAAGTATCCACGAGTGTATACTCTACAAAATGCAAATCGGGTACTAATTTATAATCAAGACTGTTTCGAATATCCAGAATACCACTATTGGCTCCTTGAATCAAGCGAGCAAATACTTGCTCGGTTGATTGTTTTGGGTTGTAACTTTTCATTAGAGCTACTGCACCGGCAACAATTGGTGATGCCATTGATGTTCCATTTAAAGAATTGTAATTACCATTTGGGAAAGTACTATAAATTCCAACACCAGGTGCTCTAATTTCATAATTGTGACCATAAGGATTTCCTGTAACAGCCGGTCCTGAAGGATCAAAATTAGAAAAACGAGCGTTATTTCCAGATTGGGTTGTGGCTTCAACACCAATTACAAAACCGTAACATGCTGGATACATCGGTGCGTAAGGAGGAAAAGGTGGACATGGTGGATCGACTTTATAGCCATTATTTCCAGCAGCAGCTACTAATACTGCATAAGCATAGGCATTTTCAAGTGCTATCTTTACCGTATATGATTCGCCATAGCTACCCAGACTCATATTAATGACAGTTGCGCCATTATTAGCAGCATAATCAATAGACGCAGCAAGGTCACTAGAAGAACCTTGACCGGAACTCTGCAGCATTTTTACCGGCATTATCTTAGCATTCCAGGCAATACCGGCGATTCCTACTCCATTATCAGTTTCTGCAGCAGCAATTCCTGCTACATGTGTCCCGTGACTATTATCATCATTGGGATTATTGTCATCATTCACAAAATCCCAGCCCCGGATGTCATCAATGAATCCATTTTCATCGTCATCCACACCTTCAATACCATTATATTCCACCCGGTTAGTCCAAATGTTGTCATCCAGATCAGGATGATCCCAGTCAACTCCGGTATCAATAATGCCAATTATCTGAGTTGTGTCCCCAGTAGTTGAATCCCAGGCGGCTGGTGCATTCACAGCATCAATATACCACTGGTCACCGCTTTGATAGAGCGGATCGTCGGGATAAGTCGCCATTGCAAATACATGATAATCCGGTTCGGCATATTCGACATTAGGGTCAGCCTTATATTTTTCGATTAACTCTTTTGGATCAATATCTGCTTTGTATTTCAGTTTGTAGATTTTATCCAGATTGGGGACTTCATGGATTTTTCCAGATGGGTCTTTAAAGGTCGGTTTGGCTAATTTGGGTTTAGCGCTCTTGAATATCTTTTCCATTGATTCCACTTCATAAGTCTGGTTCAACTGATCAATTGCGGAAATACCCGTGGTGGCAATACCTTTTGCCAATCCTTTTGATATCGAAGCATCGTCTTTGAATTTGACGAGTATGACATTGGGCTCGTAGGTCGGATTGTAAGGATCTAAATAAGGGGTTTGATTCTGTTGTGCATATAGGATGCTGAAGGAAAAGACGAATAAACAGATTGCTTTGAAAGATTTCATTATGACCTCCTTCTATTCACCTTGAGTCAAGTCCTTACTAAAATCTTTTAACTTTAATATAAATTTCTGCAAAGGACTTAACTCAAGGTTATTGCTCACGGATTGAGCTCAAGTTGTTTCGATACCTCTAAAAAAATTGTAATCACGCCAAAATCCATAGACAAGTTTTTTTAATATTATTAGCATGTTTATCTGCTTTTATCTAACCATTGCCAGTTTACTATTTATTTTGTGTAATGTCAAACCTTCATGACATAATTATTTTTTTTATAATTGCAAAATTAATTATTTTCTCCAAACTTTGGCATAATGAATAATCGAGCGAATAAATACAATATCATTGTAATCGGTGGAGGACCCGCCGGGATGTTGGCAGCCGGACAAGCCGCGCTGCTGGGAAAATCAGTCCTTCTACTGGAAAAAATGCGGCATCCCGGACTGAAACTTGGTATCACCGGCAAAGGACGCTGTAACCTGACTAACCAGACTAACCTTGACGACTTCCTCCGACACTTCGGGAAAAACGGTCGCTTCCTGAAACCGGCTTTCCACATATTCTTTGTTGATCAGCTGCGATCGTTTCTGAGTTCAATTGGAATCCAGACTAAAATCGAACGCGGTAACAGGATTTTCCCCGACGGTGTGCCGGCGCCGCGGGTTTCCCGTACTCTCAAAAACTGGGTTATCGATACCGGGGTAATCATCAAAACCCACTCTCCTGTATCAAAAATCCTCGTTAACAACGGCAAAATCGAGGGCGTCAAACTTGTCGCTTCGGAAAAAGTAATTCACGCAAATAATGTCATCCTTGCCACAGGCGGAACATCCTATCCCCGAACCGGGTCAACCGGAGATGGATATTTGTTAGCCGCAGAAATTGGTCATCGCATTATCGGACCTCAACCGTCCCTGGTCCCCCTTGAAATTGACGCCCCGTTTTTAGTAAAAATTGACGGCTTAACTCTAAAAAATGTTACCGCTTCTGTCCGGATTGACAGTAAAAAAATAACCCGGGAATTTGGAGAAATGTCCTTTACCGAATTTGGAGTAACCGGACTGATTATCCTGACACTCAGTAAAATTGTAGTAGATGCCATAAAACATAATAAATCGATTCAACTTTCCATTGATTTAAAACCGGCTCTCGATCATCGACAACTGGACCGAAGACTGCTCCGGGATTTCCATCAGTTTTCAAATATGTCTTTTCACAATATCCTCAAAAAACTACTGCCATCTCAATTGATTCCTGTTTGCATACAGCAATTAAAAATTCCCGCTCAAAAGCCCGGTAGTCAAATCACCGGCGAAGAGCGCAAACACCTGCGACTCTGGTTAAAGGATTTTCATTTTCAGGTTACAGGTCACAGCCCTATTAGCGAAGCAATTATTACATCCGGTGGGATCGATCTACGAGAAGTTTATCCAAAAACCATGGAATCGAGAATCATAAAAAAACTCTATTTTGCGGGAGAAGTACTCGACATCGACGCCGATACCGGCGGGTATAATTTACAGGCAGCGTTCTCAACGGGCTTTCTGGCAGGCATTTCCGCAAGCCAAGCCCTTAATTAGACCCAATTCGAAAAGGGTTTTAATACTTAACGCAGAGGCGCAGAGATCGCAAAGGTATGCCCGCCTGCCATCCGCCTTCGGCGGAAGGGGTGGGCAGGCAGAGTTTACCCCATGTAATAAGA
>JAGLWX010000143.1 GCA_023133185.1 Fidelibacterota bacterium | reverse complement strand
AATCCAAAAATCCGTCCGTTATAAATTACCGAAGCGATTTCTCGCTGATCATCTGTTTCGTTCAGGGTGCCGATTTCCGATAAAAAGCGATCCATCACCATTCCCCGTAAAGTCAGGCGGCTTTCATCACTTATCTGGTACACCGATGTGAAATTATGAAAAGCAGAGGCTGTCGCTATATCACTCCGTAGATTGTCATTAATATAGTTGGCGTTCTTAATGCTGATACTGTATTTAGTATCGAGACTTCCAAGTTGTTTTGAGATAGCGATATAGCCATCTTTAGTATTAAAATTGCCAAATCGACCGCTAAGACTGAGCAGATAGGGCGAACTGCGAGCGGATTCAATATTCAGCACGCCGCCGATCCCGCCGCTGCCGTGCATCACCGATTGGCTGCCCTTGATCACCTGAACTTCACCTATATCGTTTATATCAATCCAGGAAATATCCGCGACGTCATCCGAGCTGCTTTTAATTGGAATCCCATCATAAAGCACCACAACCTGATTGGGATTGCTCCCCCGAATAGACACCGTCTGATATCCGGGCGAAACGCTCTGGATTTGAACCGAGGCTTCGGACCGGAGCAACTCTCCCAGATTGGTGGGCGCCCGTTCTAAGATCATTTTTTGATCAAATACTTTAACATCGGTCGGCACATCTTTTTCATACTTTTTTTGCTCACCCTTTACTTCCACGCTTTTTAAGATAATCGGAATTGGCTCCAGATGAATGACCGGATTATTTGTTAACTCCTCGAATGATATATCAACTTTTGTATAACCAACATGAGAAATCGTAATCATTGTCTCATTAGTAAAGGGACCTGTTAAAATGAAATTACCGTCATTATCACTGGCCGTTCCGGTCTGTAAATCTGCAATTGTAATATTGACCATCGGAATCGCTTGCTTCGTAACGGCATCATATACCGTACCTCTGAGTTCGGCTGAGAACAATCCCCCGGAACTCAGGATAAGCAATAGTCCAATTATCAATGTAATAAACTTCTTAATCGAAACACCTCTGGTAGATACGATTGACATGCAATTATTAAAAGTAAATTGGTTCCCTCTTTAATGGGTCGATATACTAAACATAAAAAATCTGATTATCCAATATCCAAGTATTTTTGCCACTATCGCTCCTTTTTCTTTTTCATCCAACCTTTACTTACTCGTTACAAAGCCCCAGCTTTGTAACTTATATTTCATCTTTCTCTAGCATTCCCAAGCTGGGGCTTGGGAATGAGCGTAGTAAACCGTTCCTATAAGTCAAACTTTTTTTCTTTTTCATTCATCCTTTTTTCTATTTCCTTGCATATTTGGAAATTCCGTGCCTGCCCCGTGAAATTTTCTTTTATTACACTGGGGTTGAATATTGGACATTAACTTACCCACTCAATTCTCAGAAGAGCCAGTAAATTGCCTCATAGCGGTCTCTACGAGACAAAAGAAATGTCCTATCATAAAAGATAAATCCATCCTGCCTGTGCCGTAACCGACACGGCAGACAGGCAACTTCGACAATCCCAAACCCCGATAGGGGTTCGCTATTTGTTCCCTAATTAAAAAAATATCTTATATCGTATTCAATCCCAAATTTTTCTAAAAATTCCAAATATTCTTCCTTGAACGTCTTTTTACGATGATGCTCTTCCCCGGGTGACCAGTCGGGCAGGCTGATTTATAATATATTTCACAACCTCATCAATTTGGGAATTTCTACCTCTTTAGCAAACTCCTTACGGAGTTTAATTCTACTTGATATACCTTCTTGTTACTACAAATAGCCAACTCCTTACGGAGTTTTTATATTCTATTTTACAAATAGATATATCGATTGTCAAATTCATTAATTTCAACAACACATTGTTAAATAATAGTTCAAATAACCATCTAATCCTTAAGCTGACGCCAATGCGACTCGTCGGGGTCCCTGGTGGAAAAGAATCTTTATCGAGTCCTTGCC
>JAGLWX010000142.1 GCA_023133185.1 Fidelibacterota bacterium | reverse complement strand
AAAAAAAAGAGCGGAATGACAAATCATCCCGCCCTTTTTATATAAGCGAATACTGCTATTTCAGTAAGACCATTTTCTTGGTTGCAAAATAATTATTTGCTTCAATGGTGTAGAAATAGATACCACTTGGCACTGAATTGCCGAAACTATCAGTTGCATCCCAGGTCGCTCTGTAAGAATGAGCGGTCTGGCGATTGTCAACGAGTGTACGGATTTGCTGACCGAGCATATTGTAGATGGTCAGTTTAACATGTGCATTTTCAGGAATTGAGTATGCAATTGAAGTAGTCGGGTTAAACGGGTTCGGATAGTTCTGATTCAGAGCATAGGCTTTCGGCATTGTATTAATCTTTTCAACACCAAGAACCGGTTCGCCCCACCAAGTGAAGATTGGTGTCAAGGCATTTTCGACGTTAAGAATCCAGTGGTACATAGATGCAGAATCAGCCGGTGAACGAAAATCAAGACTGAGAATATCAAAGGTGTAAAAAGCACACTTCCAGTTAGTGCCTTCATTGTAAACTGCAACAGCTGCATCGCTGTTATTCGGATCTGTGAACGGAACATGTGCGCCGGCAACGGGCGTTAAGTTGTCAATCCAGTTATTAGCGCCAATTTCATAGTAAGGATCATAAAATAGAACAACACTGTCACCCTGAAATGCATACAGATTACCGGAAAGCGCATCACCATCAACCGGATCGATCCGATAGGGACTTTGATAAGAAGCAGCCCCTACACCTGCATCATAGTTGATATCCTGCGGACCCAGAGTTTCGACACCCAGGTAGTCATATTCAAAAGTACCGGCGGCGAATGTAGTATCATAATATCCGGAGATGAAACCGTAATCCTGACCGGAGATCAACAGACCGCGCGGATCATCAGCCGTAGCACCTTCTAACCAGGGTTTGTAAACAGCAGCTGGACTATAGTTCTGATTTGTTGGACCACCGCCCATAACATGGATAACCTTCTCATAGTTATTCAGCAGTTCGGTACTGATCGAACCATAAGCGGCTGCCCAGATATCGTGGGCAAAAGCATCCGTAGCCCAGGCGCCTGCAAAGTAGTAATAATCCGCAGTTCCAACGCCTAACTCTTTGGTATCATAGATAAACAGAGTTTGCTCCGTCGGTAGAAAGATAGAATAATAGATCGGCAGTGTTTCAGAGGACAGACCCTCGACATCTGTTGCATCCAAATAGTACCATACATCTGTACCGGGAGCCTGACCCGGGATGTCAGCTGAATAGACATCGCCGGACGCAGTCATGGCAACGGCGGTAAAACTTATGTTGTCTGTACTGTAGAGTAAATTAGCGCTCGCAACACCATAAGATCCACCGCTGGGGTTATCATCGGTAATTGTTGCGGTTACAGTTCTCGCATTTTGAGAAAGAGTAGTATAGAGAAAATCTACATCGGCAATTTTCGGACCACGGTCGCCGGTGTACTCGACATTACAACGCCAATCCCAGAGGTAGGAACGGATATACCAGCCCCAGTCATCCAATCCAGCACAACGTCCAGTCGGACTGGAAATTACACCGTAGAACTTCATGGCTGGTTGCGGTTCTACTTCACCGGCAGCTGAAAGAAATCCTATCCGGTAATCGTCATCATCGCCTGCGTCCGGAAAACCGTTGAAACGAATGACAACGAGGAAAGTATCGCCCTGGGTGAAATTATATTCGGAGCCCATATCCAGCAGGGTATAGGTAACGAATCCGCCATCATCGGCATTGGGCGGCAGCGAGACGGCGCCGGCGCCGATCATAGGCCAGGCTTTCGCTCCCAACGGATCATATTTCTTGTCAGCAATAGCGCCTGTAACGGCGTTAATCCCACCATTTACCCAGTTGGTTCCGAAAGGTTCTTTGGTTGCTTCCTCATAATAACCGAGCCAGGCGTCACCACATACATCTGCAATAGCAGTCGTGGAAATTTCAGGCCAGGCATAGTTGGAATTATATATCCAGACAGACATACCTCCGCCATCAAACTCAGGAAGATCCGACATGTTAAAGGTTATGGAATGCAGAATACCATCAGCGGCAGGAATGAAGTACTCTAAAAAGTAATCCTTGGTCCAACCACCAAAGTTAGTATTCCCACCATCTGTCCAAATCAACGTATCGAGAACGCCCATCGGCATA
>JAGLWX010000141.1 GCA_023133185.1 Fidelibacterota bacterium | reverse complement strand
ATCCCTTTTACATCATATACGACCGTCTGTCCGTTTTCAAACTGTTTGATATCTATATCTTTGAATTGATTGTGCGCCACTGCTAAAATCACCGCTTCATATTGCTTGTATTTTTTGTCCTGTATATCGATATCTATTAAATCAACTCCGTACTCTTTTTTGACTTCCTTACTGTTTGCCCAGGGATCATAAATATCCACATCACAGCCGAAATCCCGTAATTCGGTAACGACATCGATGACGCGGGAGTTGCGGATATCCGGGCAGTTTTCCTTAAAGGTAATCCCCAATACCAGCACTTTTGCGCCGGCAACCGTATGACCTTTTTTAATCATTAGTTTAACTACCTGTCCGGCAACGTAGTTACCCATGGAATCGTTGATGCGCCGACCGGCAAGGATCACCTCGGGATGATAGCCAATTGCCTGGGCTTTATGGGTCAGGTAATAGGGATCCACGCCGATGCAGTGACCACCTACCAGACCGGGTCGAAAGTTCAGGAAGTTCCATTTGCTGCCGGCTGCTTTCAGGACGTCGAGAGTATCGATACCCATGATGTTGAAGATTTTAGCAAGTTCATTGACGAATGCGATGTTGAGGTCACGCTGGGAATTTTCGATCACCTTGGCGGCTTCGGCAACTTTTAGCGACGGCGCCAGGTGAGTGCCGGCTGTGACCACGGTTTTATATAAATCGTCCACCTTTTTCGCCACTTCAGGCGTTGAGCCGGAGGTGACTTTCTTAATTGTTGTAAAAGTATGTTCTTTATCGCCGGGATTGATGCGTTCCGGTGAAAATCCGACGAAGAAATCGGTATTGAAGGTCAACCCGCTGATCCGCTCCAGTATGGGTACGCAATCCTCTTCCGTAGCGCCGGGATAGACCGTGGATTCGTAGATAACGATATCATCCTTTTTCAGCACTTTACCCACAGTTCCGGAAGCCTTAAGCAGAGGCGTCAGATCGGGGCGCTTGTAGTCGTCAATAGGTGTAGGTACAGTGACGATATAATAGTTACAGGGCTGAATATCATCTAATTGATCTGTGAGATATAAGCCGTTTGCTCTTGAAACCGGATTGGTATTAACAATAACAGACTTGAGGTTCGCATCTTCGACTTCCAGGGTGCTGTCGTGTCCATTCTGAAGTTCCTTAACACGATCTGCATTGATATCGAAGCCGACAACGGGAAATTTTTGAGCGAACTCGACGGCTAAGGGTAAGCCGACATAGCCGAGACCGATTACACCGATTTTTACATCATTCATAAATGCTCCTTTGAGACGAGGTTGAGATTAAGGTTGAGGTTGAGATTAAGATTAAGATTTTGATTTGAGTGTAACAATTATCTGATTGATACTGAGAATCAAATTACGGATTTGAATGTCCATTTTATCAACGCTGTCCGGATCAAGATAATTCACTCGTTTTCCATATTCCAGGTGATTTTGTGTTTCCATCGCCGATCCACGTGCAAAGTAGTAGAAATTTATCTTGTCTGCTATATGATTACGACCAAAGGCTTCTTTTATACATGGTTCAGTTTAAGATCGAGTTCGAAATTATTGTTGCAGATAATTATGACTCCAATTGACGCATAAACTTCCAAATATATCTCTCAATCTTAATCTTAGTCTTGATCTTAGTCTTAATCTTAATCTTAATCTATAATTTTAAAGGAAGAGCGACTTTTTTACCTGTTTGCGCTGATTTATAGATTGCGATGATAAGCTCCAGGCTCTTGCGACCGCTGCGACCATCGGTATCGGCTTCTGTTTCTCCTTTTAACGCCGCAATAACATTTTGATAATACGGCAGATGTCCTAAGCCATAGATATTAGGCGGATTATAATTAGACTCTTCTATTAACCGGTCATCGTCATCATACTCTTCGAATTCCCATTTATCGATATGGTTTACGGCAATTCCGCCAACTTTTACGGTTCCCTTCTCACCCAGAATAGTAATCGATCCTTCAAAATTTTTGGGATAGGTTAGCATGGTTACGTTAATCGTGCCGATGACGCCATTACGGAATTTCAATATTGCCGAACCGGTATCTTCAGTCTCTATATGACGCGCCAATGTTGCGGTTTCCGCAATAACCGATTCAACCGGACCGATCAGCCACTGGATACCATCGACATAATGACTTGCCTGGTTCATAAAGGATCCGCCGTCAAATTCCCAGGTGCCGCGCCATTTCGTCATATCGTAATAACTCTGCGGACGTTGCCAGAAAACATTGGATTGAATCATGTAAATCTTGCCGAAACGGTTTTTATCCACAGCTCGCTTCAACAGCTGCATTGTAGTGTTCAGACGATTCTGTTTAACGACAAAGAGTTGTACTTTTTCCTGATCGCAGGTATGGATCAGCTGGTCCGCTCCTTCCAGAGTAATCGCCATAGGTTTTTCCGCTACAACATGGATACCGCGTTTGGCTGCTGCGATCCCGTGTTCCGGATGCAAACCGCTTGGTGTGCAGATTGAGACTACATCGATATCGTCACACTCTAACATTTTCTGGTAATCTGTATACCAGTCCACACCGTACTTTTCACCGGCATCTTTGGCACGCTCTTTAACAATATCACAAACAGCGACCAGTTTCAGGTCATTTTTTAACTGGCTGATAGATTCCAGGTGTTTCCCGGAAATTCGACCGCAACCGATTAATGCAATGTTTTTCATAATCTTATAACCGTTTTTAGCTTGGTTGGGATTAGTTGATTGTATAATGGTTTTTATTGTTGTTATATAATGGTTGTATGATTGTTGTATTGTTGTTATATGATGGTTGTATGGTTGTTGTAAAATGGTTGTATGATAGTTTACGATTTGAGGGAATGGATCAGGTTATTGAGTTTCACACTGATGGTTGTTAATCGTTTCTCGTATTCAAGATATTCATTTTCAGGGATAAATTTTAAATCCGATGAGAGAAATAACAGGTATCGGAGTTCTTCTAATGAACCGCGTGAAATATATAAATACCGGATAAAATCTTTTTTGCTGTTCTTCGAATGGCCTTCAACGATATTATTAGGAATCGAGATAGCGGCTCTTTTTATCTGATCACATAAGGAGTATTTTTCTTCAGGTGAAAATGAAGAAATCATCTTATAAATATCTAGAACCATTTGATGACTTAATTGCCAAACTTCGAGATCTTTCCAATGATATCTCATGACCAAATAACCTCAGTACAACAACGATATAACCACTTTACAACCACTTTACAACTACTTTACAACTACTTTACAAACAAATATACAAACTATTTAACAACCATTCTCAATAATCCTTGGTCAAGGACATACTCTATCCCACAGCGCGGACACTTCACCTCTTTATCGAATTTTGGTAAAATCTCTCCGCATTCGCAAGCCCAGCCTTTTTGTTTAGCCGGCACACCCACCATCAGGGCAAAGTCGGGAACATCTTTAGTAACCACCGCTCCCGCTCCGATGAACGCATGCTTCCCGACCGTATTGCCGCAGACAATCACGGCGTTTGCACCGATGGAAGCGCCTTCTTTTACCAGAGTCTTGTGATAAAATCCCGAGCCCCGCTGGGGATATTTGCAGCGGGGATCAATCACATTTGTAAATACCATAGATGGTCCGCAGAAAACATAATCTTCCAGTGTAACACCCTCATAGACCGATACATTATTCTGAATCTTGACAAAATTGCCAATGGTGACATTACCGCCAACATTAACATTCTGCCCGATGGATACTTTCCCGCCGATTTTCGATCCCGATTGAATATGGCAAAAGTGCCAGATTTTTGTTCCCTCGCCAATTTCGACATTTTCATCAACGTAGCTGCTTTCATGTACGAAGAAATTGTTGTCACTTTTCATAAATGTTCACTTTCATTGTTTGGGATAGGGTATAGGGATATAAGGTATAGGGGTATAGGGGGTATAGTGGGTATAAGGGATACCATATACCTATTACACATAAAACTCTTCTATCTTCTCTACCACATATTTTTTCATCTCATCTGTCAGCTCCGGGTAGATCGGCAGAGCAATGATATGTTCAGCGGCATATTCGCTATTGGGGAAATCACCTTTTTTGTAACCCAGATAACGGAAACACTCCTGCAGATGAAAGGGTACCGGATAGTAAACCTCATGACCGACATCATTGGCAACAAGATGCTTGCGCAGTTCATCCCGTTTTTCCGGGACGGACAGAATATACTGATTGTAAATGTGGTAATCCCGCCGGTAGGCAATAACAGGTTTCTTTAGCGTTGCAACCGTAAAATGCTCATCATAAAATTCGGCGTTCTTCTGCCGACCGGCATGCCAGGTATCGAGATGCTTTAATTTTACTAATAATACGGCCGCTTGAATCGGATCCAGCCGGAAATTACCGCCGATCATGGCATGATAATACTTCGGGTGAGAACCATGATTTCGCAATTTGATCAATTTTTCCGCTACCTGTCCGTCATTCGTCGTTACCATACCACCGTCGCCGATGCCTCCCAGATTTTTACTGGGAAAAAAGGAAAAGCAGCCCATAGTACCCATGGATCCGGCAAGTTTTACGCCATCTTTGGACGGGTAACGCGATCCTATCGCCTGGGCAGCATCCTCAACCACAGGTGTGCCGTATTGATCAGCCAATTCCAATATTGGATCCATATCCGCACATTGACCGTACAGGTGCACCGGGATAATGGCTTTTACCTTACCGGTTTTATCGGGATTCTCTTGAAACCATTTCCGCAGTTTTTCCGGATCGATATTGTATGTATCGGGATCGATATCCACAAATACGGGAACTGCATTCAGCCGGGATACAACTCCGGCAGTAGCGAAAAAGGAATAAGGTGTCGTCAGAATCAGATCGCCGGGTTTCACATCCAGCGCCATCAGGGAAATTAACAGGGCATCGGTCCCGGACGAGACGCCGACGGCAAAGTTCGCTCCGCAATAATCGGCAACCTTTTCCTCCAGCTCCGTCACTTTCGGACCCATAATATAGCGCGTTGATTCCAGCACGTCATCAACCGCGGTTTTGATCTCATCACGAATCGTATCGAGCTGCGCTTTTAGATCAAGCAAGGGAATTTTCATAAATAGTTCCTAAATGTTAGATAATTAATTGAATCCATACTGTTATTTCTAACTTCTGCAACTTTCTGTAAATAATTCATCAGTTTTTCAAGTTTATCTCAAGATGTCTTTGACATGGATAGACTCTAATTACGCTTCATTAATAATTTTTGAACTTCGATAAGTCCTTCCAAGTGCTCGCGATGAAAACGTTCTTTTTGTTCAGCAGAGAAATAGCGGTTCAGATCGTACAAAACAAGAAGCTGATCCAAGCGTTTCCGGGCAGTAAGTTTACGCCGGTTTGTCGTCTCCCAGCGATTATAGACAGAGGCTCTCTGCAGATATTTTCGATATTCAGGCTTCATCTTTTAGCTGGCGAATGTTTGTGATTATTTCAGACCGACCCATAAAACGGCTGAGTTCTTCACAATGTTTCAGTAAGTATTCCCAATCAATATGCGACCTCTGCTCATTTACCAATGAATCAATATCCAACCAGTCCTTTTGACGGGTAGAAATGGCTTTATGAATGATAAGGTCTTCAACCGTACAGACCTTAAACCGCACACCGTAAAATTCGACATCGCGGCTGCGTTGAATAGCTCTCTTTTCAAAGGATAATCCAGCAAAAACTATATCTATACGCACGCCGTTTAAGTCTATCGGTAATACCTGAGTGTCTTTTATGAAATTCAACGGATCATGAGGAGCGATCGATGATATTTTGCGGAGATCATTAATGAAATGTTCAATAGTATAGGACGGTTCCAGGGATATCTTAATGTCAATATCAAAGGTTTGCCGGGGGTTTCCATAGATGCTGTTGGCAACACCTCCAAAAACCATATATGGTATTTTCCGCAATTCCAACCATCGCGTAATTACATCAAGGACATCGATGAGTTGATTTTCAGATTGCTTATTTTGGGAATTCATTAATTTTTATCGTCTTATTCTAATTCCGGAAAAGATGCTACAACGCTCATCTTCCATTTTCAATTTCCCCCGGGCATGGCTTCGCCCGGTCAGTCACATGCACTGAACAGGCAAAAGAGCAGAAACTTATAGTTTCTACCTATTTTAAATTAAACCCGGTGATATATCTCACCGAATTATACAGATCCGACGAACAAGTCGCAATAATTCGCTTTCTTAAGTAAAATATTTCTTTTTTTCTCATCAATTTATGCGAAATCTATCTAAAAATATTATTGTCTAGCCGATTCCTCTTTCAATCTTTTACTCGTTATTTAATATAAAAATATTTGTAGTACTTTCGCAATGAAATATTCAAGAAAAATGTGCCCATATAATCTGGCTCACACTATGCAAAAATATAATAATCTTTTCTGCTAATCGTCATTGTCACTTTAAAGATTTTATTCATTGCTTATCCGGCATCTTTATTATTAGGATATTGCAGACCGTCCAAGGTGTTGCTCCTTTTATACATCTCTTTTTAAAAATAGGTGTAATTGACAAAATCGCTGGCTGTCTAAATAAGATTTCATCGATAAATCTGATTTTTTTATCTTTGTAGTCCCGGAGGGTGTCGTAGTTTTATTCTATTAATTTCCAGATAAAACCGTATCCATTAAGGTCGTATGCAAGGCTTTGATATCTAAACCAACCCCAAGACGGTAGGCAGGTATTTGCTGACTGATCCCATACACAAAGTCACTATTACGCCGGGTCAAGTTGGGCTCTGAAGTTAAAAATGCGACT
This sequence comes from Fidelibacterota bacterium, assembly GCA_023133185.1. Lineage (GTDB taxonomy): Bacteria > Fidelibacterota > UBA2242 > UBA2242 > UBA2242 > UBA9312. Next base: position 1,936 of record JAGLWX010000141.1, on the reverse strand, counting down.
GATAGCAGCTGTTGATAACATGTAAGCGGATTAATGGCAGTAATTTTTGTCCGGTCAGATTTTTCAACAAAACAGATGGCAGATACTTTATGTCGCTCTAAAACCTGACCAGGAAAGTACTCACCCAGATGAATGATTTTTTTTCCATTGAATCGAGATTGTTCCCCAAGATAATAGCTAAAGCGCCTCCAGCTTTGCCAACTCACTTTTGCTTGCTCAGGTCCTCCATAAGCAAACAGCCGGGGATTTGAAACCAGAAATACTTCATCATCAGACACCATCTGCCATCCCATTACCAACAATCCTATGGACAAGGTTGTTTTCCCAACTCCTGAGCGTCCTGCAAAAATAATCCCTTTTCCATCCCGCACCAGACAGGCCGCATGCATCAGGTAGATACCGTGCAGTTTCAGCAGTTCGCTCAGGGGAATTGTAAGCACCCAGTTGCCTAACGCTGCCCTGTAAGCCAGAGCCCGTTCCATGATAGTAGCTGTTACTGATTTTTCTGCGTAATTTACCCTGACCCTGATCGCCTCATTCAGATAATTCAGGTACAGGCATTTTTTCTCATAATCGTAGCGGTGCTGGAGGGCCGTATTCCAGGAGGCATCGGCATCGGAATCCTCAACCATGTTAATATAAAAATCAAAACTGTCCCGAACTGTCCCGGAAACCGGTTGACTGCTGTAGAGAAACTGTTCATGTAGAATATCGATGGGCAGCTGCTGATTGGAGTGCCAGCGAATCCGGAAATCTAAAAAGGGAATTTCTTCAGTAAAGGTATAGTCAGCGGGCATCGGCAATCAGGCTTTTTGGATTAGCTGCTCCGAGAGCAGTTGTTCAATAAAATCGTGTATATCACTTTTAACCTGTCGCCGGGATACATCAAACTGGTCCATCACACAATTGACAATATCGCCGAGATTATTCTCCTCATTAATCAGGGGCCATATAAAGGTGCCCACCTGGTTCAGGCGAAAATAGTATCCGGTCGAGAGGTTAAGAAGTACACCCTCGTTATCAAATTCTTTCCAGTCAACATTGTTACAATGCTTGAACTTCAACTTGAGTACTCCTCTTTGGTTTTATTTAAGCAGAGGTCTGTGATAGCCTTACAGCGTAATTTAACATAACTCAGGATACCTTTTCCAGAATTTTTACCCACGTAAAAATCGCGGACGGTTTCCATAGGTGGAAAGAGTTGCCGCCATAGAAAACCAAACCGTGAGAACGGACCTTTCATATAATACATGGGCAGTAGCAGCCGTGCCCGGGACGGTGAATAGGGTAAAAATCCAGACAAAATCGTCCGGCTGTTGATCAGGCGATGTTCTCCCCGACTGTCAAGCCGGTAGTCGTTAAGCACTGCCGGGAGACGCCCGAACAGCTCCTGGGTGATTGATGCGTAATAACCAAGTAACTTCGATAGTTTATATTTTTTAATCAGTGCCTGAAATTTTACCTGGTCCAGACCTGATCTGTCCAGCAATAAAAAAGCGTCGATAAACCAAATTAGTTTGAAAAAGTAATGCTTGAAGGCATGGTAAATGGCATAAACCGCCTGGTGTTCCGGATCAAACGTCTGAAGCTCGTGACCGTCCAAACTAAAACTACTGCTGTTATCCCAGAAGTCCGCGGAATCAAACTGAAAAGGATGCAGGCAACCACTCATATTCAGGTGCAGGTCCACAGCCACATTGCTCGGTTCGCTACGGATAAAGTGCTGAGCAAAGGAGTATTTCTGAATGATTTCGTCGGGGAAAACTCGGTAGAGATCATCAGCTGGAATAAAGCCATCTTCTTCTAACAGGGCTTCCACCTTTTTCAGATTAGCGGGACAAATAAGAATATCCACATCCCCAAAGGAGCGCAGGTAGTCCGCCGCATAAACCGATTTGGCTGTCACAATGCCCTTGAACAGACGGTAGTCAACTGA
>JAGLWX010000140.1 GCA_023133185.1 Fidelibacterota bacterium | reverse complement strand
GGCACTACCTGGTGGTACTGCAGCAGATCAAATAAGCCACGACTATCCACCGGCTCACTCTGAGAAGTGTCCTTTTTTTTAACAGACATTCCACTGATAGTTTGGCATAGAGTCAACAATTTGACATGATTATCTGTCATTTAGCCAATATAATAAGGAAAATTGTATAGAAAAAGAAAAATTTTAGACAGTGATTATTTCATCAGTTCCCGTCTGATCCAATCGAAACGCTCGTAGAGTAATCCCCCGAAAAGAGTAAAAACCGAAGGCTTTCGCACCTCTTTGATTAGTTCACTGCTATCAGTTTTATCAACGGCAATCAGGCGCCCGATATAATCGTCCAGGCGAAACAGCCCGGCAATCCGGTTGCGGTCCCCTTTCTCTATTCCATAGCGCCGCCAGCCAATCCGGATAGTCCCGTAAAATCGGTGACAGACCAGCCCCTCATCCCGCCGGAAAGTGACAATCTCACCGGCATTGGGATTCTGTTCCGTATAATTCCCGGGCTCTATGGACAGCGATGCTCCCGCTTTGATCACCGGGAGCATGCTGTTACCTTTAGATAGAATGTGTATCGTTTTTTTCAAGTCAGTTGGTGTTCATCCTCTGCATTAGTTTAAAGAATCAGTTCACCGGGTAACGAATTGGTCTGAATGTCAATCTTCAGTTTCTCCTTTTCTGTAATCTGCGGACTTTGATATCCAACTTTTTTTTGTAGCGTTTCGTGATTTTCTTTTGTATTCATTGCATATTGAATTAATCAGTTGTACAGTAACTCTTGACTATTAATGATAATTGTAGTGATCGTTACGATCAAACTCATTTTCCATTATCAAAGCGGCGGTGGTGGTTCATCCGGCAATACATTGGTTTGCAGTTCAATCACAATTTCTTGTTTCTGAATAATACGAGGTGCATTATAGATAATTTTTTCATCCATATTATCTATATTGTGCAATTTATCTTCCATAACAAATTCCTTTATCATATTAGATGTTTACTGATTATTTAAGTAACAACATTTTTTTAGATGCTGTCATCGTCGGAGTTACCAGTTTGCTCAGGTAAATACCGCTGGCAACCGGTCGTCCCAGCTTGTCGGTTCCATTCCATTGTACCCGGTAATCACCGGCCGCTTTATCACCGGACCAGAGGGTTTTAACCAGTTCACCCTGCAAATTATAGATATCCAGTTGTACCCATTCATTGCGGGGAATATGATACTGAATTGTCGTCGTCGGGTTAAACGGATTGGGATAATTTTGCCCCAGTGAGAAACTGGCGGGAGTTGTCTCCACGGGATCAATACCAACAGCAATCAGATCCGTACGAACAGACAATACCTGAAAATCCATTGTCTGAAATCCGCTTCCCGATGGTGTTGTAATACTGTATTCATTTACGTCCATCATATCAATTTCCGTCTGGGTCTGTGTGTTGATCAATGTCAATTGGACATCGTCATGTACATCCTCGAGATCCCAGCAAATCGTGCAGCTTTGATTGCTAAAATTATAAATGGAAACTTTGAAATCCCAGCGGGTTGTATCTACTCCCGGACGCATATCATAACAGGCTTTTAACGGATAATCTTCCCAGTAATTATAAATATCGGTTTGATCATTGTGGGGAAAATAGATATCTATAAAAGAGTCCAGATAAGGAGTAATATTGCGAGCATCGTTGACATCGTATATAGTACAAGAACCTTCCTGATGACCGAAGCCGTTGTAGCTGTCCCTAATGCTATTATCGGAATTCTTCACTGATAAAGATGCAAACCAGTCACCTGATTCGGTATCCATTGTTATCTGAAAAGGATTAAGATTATTAGCAGGTACTGATTTCCTTAAATCAACATCGATTGGCGGAACCTTCAGACGCAGGGTCACCGCGGATTCACCGACATCTCCGGTTCGCGTCGCTGTATAGGTACTGCCGGTCAGGGGAGCCGTTTTATAAACGTAGCAATAAAATTCAACACCGTAAAGGGAGCTGGTATTGGAAGAGCCGGTCACTTCAAACAGGTAATGAATATCGGATTTCTCCGTCAACGTAATCCGAAATCCCTGGGTGGTAACCGCGCTGACGCCTTGCACCGTATTCAAACAGGTCCACCCGCTGACCTGATTCAGATCGCCAATATATGTCCGGGCATATATCCTCGGGTAAGATTGACTTGTAAAGTCAATCTGGAACTGATCGGTTTGCCCATCTCCAAGTGCTGTTGACGGGTCGTAAAATATTGTCGAATAAACCCAATTGCTCGTCTGACCTACCGTATAGTCTACTGTACTTGATGAACTGCCGATCGAGTCTGTTAATTGCTCAACCCAGAAGCCATCCCAGATCAGGAAATCGCCGCCGTTAGTAGCATTGTAGGGTATATATTCATAACCATTCCAGCGATGCGCCCATTGAGATATGAGTCCCTCGGAATTAGCTTCCAATAATGTCTTTTCTACGGTTCCCGAAGTGGTCGTTACTTCCACCTGGGCGTCTTTCCAGTCAATAACCATTGGTAATGGATTTGCCAGCTGGTTTAGTCCCGGATGGTCGTCTCCCTGGGGCGGGTTAATCGGAATATAGTAATCCGTCGTCGTATCCACCGGCGAGCCGGTGATGTAAAAATCTACCGCCGAAGCGTAGCTATTAAAGAACCAGTACCCGAATCCCGGCTGTGGATTGGGCGGATCGCCATGCCAACCCCCATCGTAATCGGCTTCCCCCCAGCGAACATATGTATTCCATTCAATGTCCCAGCGGGAAAAACGCCAATTGGTATTTTGACCACTGGTAGTTTCATCGTCCCACTCGGCACCACCGAAATAGGGTCCGAAAATATCGTCCGGGTTGTCACTGCCGGTCTCCAAAGGCAATCCCAGAAAGACCCAGCGTTTATAAGGAAAATTTTCATATACTACTTCCGAATATTGAGGAACCACAATCCCTGCTGCATAGGCAAACCAGTTGTCGTTCCAATTACTGCTGAATACGCGGATTTCCTTTTCCGAATAGATTTTCACATAGGGTCTGTTATCACCGGCATTTAATAGATTCCAGGTCGTCGGATTGATCTTAAAATCCCAAAATTCGTTGTTTGTATCTGCCCCGGCGGCATTAAGAGTATATATTTCATTTATAATAGTTCCATCTGTATCCATATCCTTGATTGTCACTGTCGCATTGGTATCAATTGAAGTAATATAGGCATGTGACCATCTCTCGCCATTAATCTGAGTTCCGGGAGGACCAAGATAAACAACATAGTTGTGACCGGCGCCATAACCATATTCCGATGACATATAGGTTGCCATATCAGAAGTACCGCTTGCTCCTGTTTCAAGCCAGGTAGCAGTGAAAACACCGACTTTACCGGTGGATGTCAACTTGAAAAAATTCTGAGAGTAACCGGCGCTATTTGATCCTATATAATCAAAATGATCATAGGCAGTCATTGATTCATTTGTTGCTAATGCGACCCATTGTGAACCGTTCCAGCACGACAAGTTCACTATCGCAGCTTCCGAATAGGTGTTCACTCTTATCTCTTTTTCATTATTACGACCTTCTTCAAGAGGAATATAGAAGTAGAATTCCTTGCCAACATTTAAACCATCATATCTTTTTACATAAGAGGCGCCATCTCTGGCTGAATGTGCCTGGCGTAATGCTCCCGCTATTACTGCTACAGAATCATCGGCATGAATGTAGAATGTTCGCCCTCTTGGATCAATGCCGCTAAATACATCTACACCCTTATAAATAAGAAGGTCTTCTCCCTTGTCAAGCGTCTCTGAACATATTTGAGTGCCTGATCCAACAGACACTACACTTGTGTAACCGGATGTAGTTGTCGGTGTATTTGTAATATCTTTAACTATGACAGAGGTGTTATCTTTGTAACCAATGACATCAATACCCCACTCGTCTGCATCAGAGCCATGAGGGATAAAGACAAAAAAGTCAACACTGCCATCCGAACGAAAATATGGCGGCACATAATCAAATTCCCAGTCTGATGTTGTTCCAATCATAGTTAGAATGCGCCTGTTACCATTTATACGGAAGTAATCTCCCATTGCGGCTGCCGTTCCACCATAGTCGTCGTTTACACCGTTTTCTTTAAGATAAACAATGTAACTTTGCCCCTGCATAAGAACTAAATCCTCTTTTGTATCATCGGAATCACCATCTTCATTTCTATCGATAATATCCACTTCGGTTACATAATCATTTCCGATAA
>JAGLWX010000014.1 GCA_023133185.1 Fidelibacterota bacterium | reverse complement strand
AGGGGCTATAAACTCATTACACGGGGAATAGTCAGCGATCCGAACCGGACTAAAAGCGGAATGTTTATTGTAGATGCCTTGTTTAATCGCGGATGCAGCGGAGGTCTGGTGCTGGCGGTAAAAGACGGCGTTCCAAATTTTGAATTTGTCGGGATAGCAAAATCAGCGGCAGCCGAATATGAATATCTTATCAGACCTGCCGACAATTTTGATCAATCAAAGCACGATCTTCATTTTCCCTATACCGGAGAGATATTTGTTGATTACAAAGCCAATATCCAGTACGGTGTGACTCATGTTGTGCCGGTCGAGGAAATTCAGGCATTTTTTAAAAGGAACAAAGATTATTTTATAAAGAACGGCTATGATTTTTCCTCTTTCACTGGAAAATAAACCTTATATTTGAGAGTTAGCGTAATAAAGAAATAATAAACACAAATGATGGAGGTAAAAGATTCGTAAACAATTTTTAATGAAAATGGTATTTCCATGCTTTCTTTTGTTCGTCTTCTTGTCGTGTGAAAAAAATCCCACAGAAAGTTCTACTAATGTACCGGAAGTAACTACAGCTGAAGTTAGCGCAATAACGCATACTTCCGCGCAATGCGGCGGTACTATTTCATCTGATGGCGGAGCAACTGTAACCGCCCGTGGAGTATGCTGGTGCACAGGACAAACTCCTACGGTTTCTGATGATAAAACTACTGACGGCACAGGCGCAGGTAGTTTTACGAGCAATATTACCGGTTTAACAGAGGGGACTACATATTATGTACGCGCTTACGCCACGAACAGCGTCGGCACCAGCTATGGTAGCGCTATGTCATTTACATCAATTCCATATGAAACAGTAACTGATGTTGATGGAAACAGCTATCGAATAATACAAATCGGCAATCAATGGTGGATGACAGAAAATCTGAAGGTGACCCATTACCGAAATGGTAGTGCGATACCTAATGTGACTGGTAATTCAGATTGGATCAATCTCACAACCGGTGCTTATTGTAACTATGATAATGATGGCAGCAATGCTGACACCTATGGCAGCATCTACAACTGGTATGTTGTAAATGACCGCCGCAAAATCGCACCGGAGGGCTGGCATGTGCCTTCTGATTCCGAGTGGCAAACATTGGTTGACTATCTTGGTGGCAGTAGTGTTGCTGGTGGCAAACTGAAAGAAACCGGTACAAGCCATTGGATTAGTCCCAACACCGGAGCTACAAACGAAAGCGGTTTTTCTGCGTTGCCCGGTGGCTACCGTTACTATCATGGTACTTATATCAGTATGGGTTACGACACCCATTTCTGGTCGTCCACAGAGAGAACTAGTTCCGGTGCATGGTCCCGGTCACTGGGTTACAGTTATTTAGTAGTCTCTCGTCTCTACTACTATAAGCAAAGCGGGTTTTCGGTTCGTTGCGTTAGGGATTAGACAATCCAGATACGTTTTACTATCGAGATGCCTTTGACACTTGACTATTTGTATCCCGCTAAGCGGGACCGGAAATTTAAATATACAGTTGGAGAAAGTTTAAAAAAATGAGGTGAAATGAAAAATTTTATCCTGTTCTGTTTTATTATTGCGTTAATGTCCTGTTATTGTGCGGCTCAATCATCTGCAGGAGCTATTTGGTTACTGATTTCACCTTCACCGTCAATGAACGGTATGGGAGAGATTGGAGTATGTCTTCCTGACGGTGACCCCGTTTCGTCCTTTTTTAACCCGGCAAACGGTTTAAGGTCATATAACGGTGTTTCAGTAGCGTATTCAAATATGGAGACGAGCTGGTTACGCAATTTAGCATCGGATCTTGAACTTAAGCACTCTTATCTTGGAATGAATCTTATCCCGGCTAAATATCCCTTTCAGCTGGTTATTAACAGACAAAATACAATATTGGATTTAGGAGAACAAACCCGGACAGATGAGTATGGCAACTATATAGGTACATTTACTTCCCAGATGAATGCCACAGCCTATTCAATTGCGACCCGGTATTTCGGCAAATTATGGAAAATACCCGTTGATATCTCTGCCGGTCTTTCACGAAAGAATGCCGTTCAGGACTTACAGCCCCAATCTTCGGAAAATATCTTTTACGATGCCGGTGTTTTAGCATCCATACCTCTGACGTTGAATGTCAAAGACAAATGGAATATTTCGCTGTCTCCGGCATTTGGTTACAGTATGTCTAATATTGGTGATTCGGTTGTATTTATTGATGCGGCAATAGCAGACCCTTCTCCCCGGCTGGCCAGAACTGGTATCTCCTTATCGGCAAAACTATCACTGCCTAATGGCTGGAATCTATTTGAGTACCGAGGAGGAAGAGCCGCATCCGATATTCTTGTATTACCATTATACAGCAATGAAGACCCAATCCGCTACCAATCCGGATTCGGTGATATTGATTTTATTAAAAATATCATACTATCAAAAAGTGACCCGGAATTGGAAGTTTCACGAGGCCACGAGGTATCCTTTTTAGATATATATTCATACAGATTCGGAAGAAGAATTAATGTAAGTGGAAAAATGGATGTTTATGAAATTGGATATGGTATCAACAGTAACGGAATATTAGATCTTTTACACTATTTGACAAAAATAAAACTGTTCTCCTTGCTGAATCGTCATATAAATATTACCTACAATTATGCAAAGTGGACTGAAGAAGTCGGACATCCTGTGGATGATACTGAATTCAGTTCATATACGTTCTCCTTTAATAACATAGACGGAATCGTAAAATGGCTTATTGATCAATACGGATCAAAATATCACTCATTAAATACCGGTCTGACTCTTGTTGGTGGAGTGAATTTTTCAACAATGACTTTTAATGATAAGGACATTCAGAAAAAGGCTAAGGTCAAGTTTGGTCAAGGGTATGATTTTGGAATTGAGGCCAGATTTAAAAATTTTGTTACCGGAATATCTCATACACAATATACTGCAAATTATCGACTGGAAATACCACCGGAGTTAACCGATACTTATCATTATCTTACATTTTACGGATTAATCCCGTATTCCGTCATTAAACCACTGATCGTATTCGGCGGGGCTCAGATATCAAACTGTATAGGCAGAAAAGTCAAAGTAAAAGATGTTTCAGATTGTATTGATTGTAATGAATACTCATTGAATTATGGAATAATCGCCGGGATTGATTTTATGTTTAATTCATTGATTGGCTTACGGGCTTCATATAATTATTGGCTTCGTAATATAGAAAATGATTTTATTGAGGATAAAAAATTTCGATTAAGTGGGATTCGGTTCAACTTATTGATAAAATTATAGAAATATTATAAATCATTAAAATTTTCGCAAGCGTTCACGGAACGTTGAAATTAATACTTACACGAAGTACGCGAAGAAGACACGAAGAATATGAAGTATATTCTAATCCACGCAAAATATATTTCCTGCTCGTTGCGGGATTGTTCCATAGGAAGTCCTGGATCGGCATAAACATTCAACTCGTAAACTCGTTTCATCTCTGCCTGCCTGTCCGGTAGCCTGACGCAGACAGGAAACGGCGGGCAGGTCTGCGATCTCTGCGCCTCTGCATTAAGTATTAAAACCCTTTTCGAATTAGGTATAATTATCGTAACGGTTCAATAAAAATTCACCTCAAGTCAAACTGCTTTTCCCATTGGATTTTCTTGTAAAAGTTGACGTGTTAATATAAATTTAGCGTCCAGTTACTCAATAGAGAGTTACGGGTAATATAGAAGAGAATTGGAAGAATAAAAATTTTTTAAAGGAGAATACCGATGGCAACAAAAATAGCAATTAACGGTTTCGGACGAATTGGAAGAGCGTTTATCCGCGCTTCAAAAGAATTGGGAAAAGACTGGGAGGTCGTTGCTATAAATGACCTGACCGATGCGAAAACACTCGGCGCTTTGCTGAAGCACGATTCGATTCATCGCAAATTTCCGGGCACCGTGGAAATAAAAGATAACGCCATTATCGTCGATGGCAAAGAGATACCGGTTTATGCGGAAAGAGATCCTGCAAACCTGCCCTGGAAAGAACTTGGTGTTGATGTTGTGATCGAAGCAACCGGCGTTTTTCGTAAACGCGCCCAGATTGCCGCTCACCTTACTGCCGGCGCTAAAAAAGTCGTCTTAACCGTTCCGGCAAAAGACGAAATCGACGCCACTATCGTTCTTGGTGTAAACGATGACGATTTTAAAGGGGACGAAGAGATTGTTTCAAATGCTTCCTGTACCACAAACTGCGCCGCTCCTATGGCGAAAGTCCTTAGTGATACTTTTGGAATCGAACAGGGGTTTCTATTGACGATTCACGCCTATACTATGGATCAGAATCTACTGGATGCTCCGCATAAAGACCTCCGAAGAGCCCGTGCCGCAGCCATGTCTGTGATTCCCACTACCACCGGCGCCGCCAAAGCAGTCGGGAATGTGATTCCCCAATTAAAAGGAAAAATAGACGGCGTCGCCTACCGTGTCCCGACTCCGGATGGATCATTGACCGAACTGATTCTGGAACTGAAAAAACCCGCCACCGTAGAAGCCATCAACGCAGCCATGCAGAAAGCGGCGGAGAATGAGCTCAGCGGCATCATGTGCTACACTGAAGACGAATTCGTTTCTACCGACGTGATTGGCGAACCCTATTCCGTGATTTTTGATTCCAAGATGACGAAAGTGCTTCCCGGCGGCATGGTCAAGGTTTCCGGTTGGTATGATAATGAATACGGTTATACCTGTCGGATCGTGGATCTCGTACAGAAAATGATTGATAAAATGTAATTAAGGCTGTTCTTTTTGTGAAAACCGTCAACTTTATTTTTGGCATACATAATCATCAGCCGGTAGGAAACTTTGATTTCGTCATGGAACATGCCTACCGGCATAGTTACCTGCCCTTTGTGGAGGTTATAGAAGAATTTCCAAATATCGCCATATCCATTCACCTCAGCGGGTGTTTATTGGAATGGCTTGAAGATCATTATCCTGATTATCTTGACCGTATTGCCGGGCTGGTTCAGCGTGGCAATGTTGAGATTCTGTCGGGAGGTTTTTTTGAACCTGTTCTGGCGGTAATCTCCGACGTTGACAAAATCGGTCAGATTCAGATGATGAACGACTATATCCGCAAACGGTTCGGCTATGAACCCAAAGGTCTCTGGCTGACCGAAAGAGTCTGGGAACCCTACCTCGCCAAACCCATTGCCGAGGCGGGTATTAAATACATTACCGTAGATGACTATCACTTTCTGGGAACCGGCAAACAGGAACGGGATCTAACCGGTCATTTTATCACCGAAGAACAGGGAAAAACACTCTCTATATTTCCGATCAGTCAAAAATTACGCTATGCAATTCCCTTTAAAGATCCGCAGGAGACTATCGATTATCTGCGACAGTATGCGACCGAAGACGGTTCCAACGCAATCGTAATGACAGACGACGGAGAAAAATTCGGTGTGTGGCCCGGAACCTATGAAACTGTGTTTGAAAAAAACTGGCTTCGTGATTTTCTGGAAATACTCGACCAAAACAGTGACTGGATCAAAACCTGCACCTTCTCGGATTATTATGTTGATCATAGTCCTAAAGGGAGAATCTATTTGCCAACGGCGTCCTATTTTGAAATGAGTGAATGGTCACTACCCTGGGAAGCCGGTGAAAATTTTGACAACCTGGTTCGGGAATTTGAACATCAGGAGCGCAGCGAAGAGGTCAAACCCTTTATCAAGGGCGGTATCTGGCGGAACTTCCTTTTTAAATACGATGAATCCAACTGGATGCAGAAGAAAATGCAGCACCTCTCGGACCGGTATCATCGCATTGATCCCAAGTCCCTGACATCCGCTAAAAGGAAAGATCTCAAAATCGCTCGTGAGCATCTCTGGCGGAGTATGTGTAATTGCGCTTACTGGCACGGCATTTTTGGTGGCCTGTATCTGCCGCATCTGCGCCATGCAATTTATAAGGAATTGCTAAGCTGTGAAGCGATTCTGAATAAAATCGAGCAGCGCAGCCGCCTATATATTGAGAAGCTTGATGTGGATGCTGATGGAGATGAGGAAATTCTCATTACCGTAGATAACCTGCACATGGCTTTCGCACCTCACCGCGGCGCCATGATGACGGAATTTTCATTGCTTGATAAGTCCTATAATGTGCTGAATAGTTTGAAACGCTATAAAGAGGCGTATCACCGCAAGGTCACCGAAGCCGGCAGAGAATCCGCAAGCGGCTCAATCCACGATAATGTAATTGCCAAAGAAGAGGGACTGGAAAATTTCCTGAAATATGATAAATATCCCCGCAAAAATCTGTTAGACCATATTATTAATCCATCTGTGACATTGGAACAATTCCGTAACTGTGAATATTACGAAGACAGTGATTTTATCCAGGGCAAATATTCATACAAGATTGATAAAAAACGTCGCAGTATTACATTTACCAGAGATGGATGGGTTAACTGGCAAGCTTTTCGGATTGAAAAAGAGGTCACATTCGATACAATATCTGTAAAGATCCGCTATCGTCTGACAAATACCGGTGACAAGAAAAACCAATTTTGCTTTGGACCGGAATTCAATTTCGCCATGTTAGGTGGAAATTCGCCGGATCGGTATTATCTGGCGGACAGTATCCGGTTAAAAGAATCCGCTTTAAATTCAAACGGCGCATTGACAAACACAAAGTCTATGTCGGTAGTCAATGAATGGGATAAGTTTAAATTGACTGTAACAGCCGATAATGCGGATCGATTCTGGTATTTCCCGATTGAGACCGTGTCGCTATCCGAATCTGGCTTCGAGCGAGTTTACCAGAGTTCGGTGATCGTTCCTCTATTCGATGTGGAATTGAAACCGGGTGAGACAAGCGAGATTCAGTTAGAATTACAGGTAGATAATCTTTGCGAAAGCTCACTCGATAAAGTGTGAATATTTATATCTGTTCCTTGAGAATTCCATCGGAATAGCTTTCGCAAAGGTTGTCCTGGGTTTTTCTCAGCTTATCTTTGCGAAAGTTAACTCCATAAAGTGTGAATATTTATATCTGTTCCTTGAGAACTCTATCGGAATATCTTTCGCAAAGGTTGTCCCATCTTTCTCCCAGCTTATCTTTGCGAAAGTTCACTCCCCATAAGCGCGAATATTTTTAACTGTCCGTTGAGAACTCTATCAGAATATCTTTCGCAAAGGTTATCCCGGGTTTTTCCCAGCTTATCTTTGCGAAAGTTAACTCCATAAAGTGTGAATATTTATATCTGTTCGTTGAGAATTCCACCAGAATAGCTTTCGCAAAGGTTATCCCATCTTTTTCTCAACTTATCTTTGCGAAAGCTAACTCTATAAAGTGTGAATATTTATATCTGTCCGTTGAGAATTCTATCAGAATATCTTTCGCAAAGGTTATCTCAGCTTTTTCCCTGCTTATCTTTGCGAAAGTTCATACTCCATAAGCACAAATATTTTTGACTACCCGTTACGAACCCTATAAAAATATCTTTCGCAAAGCCGGCAGCTGCCGGATAAGTCAAGTCTCCATTTATTTTGACGATTTAAAAGTGTTCTGTTCCCGGGCTACTTTTTTGCGTTTGAGAGGATCAAGTTCGATTTTACGTAGCCGGATGTTCTTTGGGGTCACATCTATAAACTCATCTTCGGCGATAAATTCAATCGATTGATCCAGAGTCAGCAAACGAGGTGGACGCAATGTAATAGTAGCATCGGCTGAAGAAGCGCGCATATTAGTGAGTTTCTTTTCACGAGTGATATTGACATCGAGATCGCTGGTTTTATTACGTTCACCGATGATCATCCCGCGGTAAACTTCTGTGGTGGGAGTGATAAAAAGCTCGCCGCGATCTACCATAGCATAACTGGCATAGGCGGTGACCCGCCCGTTGCGGTCGGCAACCAGGGCGCCGGAAACCCGCTGAGGTATTGGACCAAACCAGGGCTGATAATTTTCGAATAGGGTATTCATGACGCCGGTCCCTCTGGTATCGGTAAGGAACTGGCTGCGGAAGCCGATCAATCCCCGGGTTGGAATCAAGATCTCCATGTTGACCCGCCCGTGACCGTTGTTGATCAGATTTGCCATCCGTCCTTTACGCCGGGAGAGATTTTCCGTGGTCACGCCAACGTATTCCTCCGGCACGTCGATAAAAACCCGTTCAACCGGTTCGTGAAGTTTACCATCGATTTGTTTTGTAATTACACGGGGTTTAGAGACCATCAGGGCGTAGCCTTCGCGACGCATGGTTTCAATTAATACTGCCATTTGCAATTCGCCACGGCCACAGACCTCGAAAGCATCGGTGCGATTTTTAATCGGGAGTAGTCGCATGGAGACATTTTTCAAGGTTTCCTTTTCCAGGCGTTCTTTGAGGTGCCGGGAGGTTAAAAAAGTCGATTCGTTGCCGGCGAAAGGGCTGGAATTGACATAGAAAATCATGGAAAGTGTCGGCTCATCGACATGTATGCGCGGTAAAGGTTTCGGATTCTCCATAGATGTAATAGTGTCTCCAATGCGAACACCCGGCACACCGGCAAGGGCGATAATATCACCGGCTTCCACCTTTTCGACCTGTGTTTTCTTTAATCCTTCAAAGGTGTATAATGCCGAGAATTTGACGTTGTTAATAGTCTTGGTTTCGCTGCAGAGAGAGTAATTCTGATTCATTATTAAA
>JAGLWX010000139.1 GCA_023133185.1 Fidelibacterota bacterium | reverse complement strand
CCTTTAAATCGGTATTTTCGGCTACAAGTTCTAAGATTCTCTGTTGATTATCCTCCTTCGTCGCTTCTTCGACACTTTTTTTGTTTTCGGCCACCATCCTTTCAAATTGCCTTTGTAGAATTACCAATAAAGTCTCTCTGAACATTTCTACTTGGTAATTATCAGGAAATGCGTCCATTTTAGCGAACATTTCCACAAAATATTCCCTTAAATCTTCATCTTTTACACGGTTTAATATTTCAGACCTGATATTCATTGAATTGCCATCATAAGAATCGCCCCGCGGGGACCTTCCGTGATCCCCAACAGGACGAAAAATCCATTACTTTCATAATGGAGCAGGACTTAACCCAGAAACGGGTATTTATTTCGGTTGTTATATTGAGATGGTGAGGTTTCATCGTTTCAAGGTCGGCTCCTGCAAGCCTTAATAAATATTAACAATTGTAAGCATCTATGTCAATAACCTAATAGGATAAATTCAGGAATATTGCATTTTTCACTTTGTCAAACCTCAAAATAGCCCTTTTTCGCCCGTTCCTGTACCACTGCCATGCACAATGGATGTGAGTAATGGTCTTGTATACATAGGGTTATTTCGTCTCTTAGACGGCATTCTGTGGGTTCAAAATAACTTCATTTGATCGTATTCACGCTGTATCCGCTCACAGGCAATCTGGAAATATTTCTTGTCGATTTCAACACCCACAAACTTCCTGCCAAGCCGTAACGCTGCCACGCCAGTTGTTCCCGAACCCATGAAAGGATCGAGGATTGTTTCTGCAACAGCAGAACTATGTAATAAAAAATAGCTTATTATCGAAACATCCTTTACTGTAGGATGGTCAATATTGCGAGGATTATTAGGAGAATCAAAAGAAGTATTTGCCGTATTTATCATAAAATAGTTCTTTGCTGAAATTGTTTTTCGCTTGCCATTTGAAAACATCATAATCGGAACCCAACAGTCAATCATGAGATTGTGGGGGAATGATTGTGCAAAATTCTTAGTCTCAATAAATATATCGAACTTAAATTCCAATTTACTTAATTCATATAAGCGTTTCTTTGGCATCCATACAAAACAAATAGCCCCGCTTTTCGTTACCGACATTAGGGTATTATATAATCCCGAAATAAATGGAAAGAAATCAATATTATCCCATTCAGCTTTTCCAATCCCATAAGGCGGATCGGTAATAACGCACTGGACACCCTCCAGCGTCGGCAGCACGTCCATGCAATCTGCTAAATATAAGGTGGCGTCGCCTATTTTGACAGGTTTGTTCATAATCTTTACAAATATTCCCTCTCATAGACTTTATCAAGGGGTTCTGGAGTCGCTTCAAATTTAGCTCTAAGTTGGCTTATCTGCTCAGGATTTAAGTACTCGAATTTGATAACCAATACGTGCCAAGAATGCTGAAATTTAGGATTCAGAACCCTCATCAATTCGTAGAAATCATCCCAGCAACAAAATCCATCTGCCAAAATCTCTGAATAATCCAATTCATCAAATTTTTTAACGTACTTATCCTTAACAAAAAGCCTTCCGGGTCTGAAAAACCCCGGAGCACCGAAAGGTTGAAGTGAATGGATATTCACCCTAAAGTCTGACTTTCGTATCGTTTGGGTTTTGGTCCCGTTTTCTATCGCTTCTATAAACAGGAATTCCTTATCAATCGCTGGAACCCAAATCCTTTTTTTGAATGCGAGCATTTTTCATCTCCTCAAGTGTCGTGCCAAATACATTGCGCTTTGATATTTTGTCCATATAAGATTCAACCTTTTTGAAATTAACACATTCGTTTTTTCCAACAGGTTTCCAACAACGACAGTTTTCATTCTGACGCTGGCATCTGTGACATTTTTCTAGTGTATATCCGTCATGACTCATATCATTTCCCTCCTAGGTTACGACATGCAGTAATAGATTTTCGGTTAGACGATTATACTCCATCTGGATCACCACCACCGTTTTCACTACCGTCTTCATCCGGATCATCCCATACGTGTCGCCATTCGATATTCTGCTTATCAGCTATTTCATGTAATTCCTTCTCGAACTCTTCGAGGATTTCCACGATTTCAGTGTCGGCATCATGTAGCGATAAATCTACATCATGCAGGACATAGCCCATAAATTCTATCCATATGAGAAATTTCTCTCTCTCGACTACTATCTCATGATGCTTGGCATGTCCCGGTTCCTTAATTCTTTTTTTGAAATCAGGTTTTTTGTTCATTTTGGTCTCCATATTTCGGGATATTGACCCCATCGGCATCCGATCCTGAAATACGTTTAAGTGTATCTAGTGGCGACAGGTCTTCTTTAATTCGCAAGCTTTGTAAAAGTTCCCACATTTTAGTGATCTTATCATGCCCCTCTTGTCCTGTGCGCATCCGAACAAATGTACCTATACCCATTTGGCAAGTCCTATAAATACATAACTGCTCTTCGTCAACCATTTCTGAACCTTGCCAAGAATTTGCATAGGCATCGTCAGATGTAGTTTGCAGTAAATCAATAAATTGTTCAGTTGTCATTTTTCTAGTCATTTGGGTCTCCATATTTCGGGATATTCTTCGTAAATTTTGCCATCCAATACATTACCTGCTTTCTTTTTACCTGTCTTAAATGAAACCAATTCGCCAGTTGCCCACTTTTTAAATTCGCCTGTTTTCCATTGATAACATTCATGGTTGCCATATCTCGGTAAAGATACTATTTCGCCATTTGGAAATCGGTAAGAGTTTTTGAAATGCTCACAATCTTCTCCGGTCGCCTTGCCCGGACACCAAGCTCCCCATTGCTTGAAAAAAAATGCGATCCCTGCCTTCTCACATTGATCCCGGATGGATCGAACCCAATCAGGATGCATCGGACGTGCATTAGAACCGGATTCACCACCAACAATAATTTGATCGAGCTTATTAATCTTCTCCGATGTAAATGTGAAATCATTGTGAATAACCTTTCCAATAGTCGCATCTATTGACAAGGTATTACTATCTTTCTTTCCTTTGAGATTTATAAAATTAATATATTCCAATAATGGTTCTGCCGAAATGAAACGAACTGAAGCAGGTGTTTTCAATAACCACGGAATTCTTTCATCTGCTGTCTTTTGGTTCTCGACACTGACACCAAGCCATACATTCGGTAGAACTTTATGGTTTTCAATATTCCAATGTACCCAATCTTCCCATTCACCCATTCCTTCACCAAACAATTTATCCGTTGCATCTTGGATAATTTCTGATAGGCATCGCTCTGTAAGATATTTTTGCATCCTTTCTGGTCTTTTAGTTAAAATCTGAAAACAGTGTCCATGTGGTTCTCCGACTGGTTCGTCCATGTTGTCATTTTTGTATCTTTGGATACTCGAACATAAAGCCATCATTAACCATAGACTGTCAATATATTCATCAGGTACATCAGGATGGAAAGTATCCGCCATCGAATTAACAAAAATCATCTTAGGTTTTTTCCATTGCAGCGGTTTCATTAACCGATCCCAATCTGCCCGGACATGGATATGATTATTAAATCTTCCAGCAGTTATGACATTTGCATAATGAGGCTCTATATCATTTCGACCTTCCCGAATCCGCTTTTTTTCCATTCCAGCCTGACGGACACTCATTTTTTCGCTGTAGCAATTTAGGCAGCCCTCGGATTTCTTAGTACATCCTGCGATGTGATTTAGTGATTTATCAGTCCATTCTATTTTTGTCATTTAGTTCCACCTTTGCAGCAAAATCTTTACAGGCAGGACAATTATCTTCGATCCATAGCCGACGCTTCCTACACCATTTAGATTTTTGGTTTTGGCTAAATTCGACATGGCCTGATTCCAGACTAAATGCCGATATCGGCTCTACACATTGCCCACAGGTAGCATTCTGATAGTTAGGAAATCCACGATCCTTTACTTCCTTTATTAATTTATCTCTTTGTATAGTTCCGTAATGATATTGCGTCAAAATTTGTTCCTTAGACGTATGTGGATTTGCAACAATAGGAACTGAATTAAAAATAGCCCTAATCTGGCAATTTTGAGATTTGGCTACTTCTATCATTTCATTTGCAGCATCGTCAATTTTTGTACCAGCGACGATTTCAATTTCAGTCATTAGATTCCTCCAATTTGAATTAAAATAATTTCACCTGCTCTGCTACCTTCCTTTTCACAGCTTTCTTATGGTGGCAATTCATACATAGAATTTGCAGATTGTCTTCGTGATGCGGACCGCCTTCTGAGAATGGGATTATATGATCCGCTTCCCAATAATGCATATGGCATCCGGGATCGATATCTAGTTCTTTTAGGAATCCTATCCATTCTTCATGTGTCCAGCGATAACCCCATGATTTGCAAACTTTATGCCAGACTTGATTAGGGACATGCTTGGGTTTTTCAATTTTTATGTATCCCCTTAATATTTTGTCCAGTTCTTCAATCGTCTTTAAATCAAGCCCACAACCAGCACAGATTCCTTTATCTCGCCCCAATAGATAGCGACGCATTGCAGCATGGTCACCTTTTCTTAAGAATGCCAAATCTTTACATTTATAATCACACCATTTATATTTACGTCCGGTGAGAGGCTTTCCACACATATGGCAGATTTTCTCTCCAGCACGACTTCTGTCCTGAAATGGCGGTTTATATTCTTTTCTTCGTCTCAATGTTATTTCTTTACCATTAGAATTATTTCAACTGAAATATTACAATATGCTGAAATACTTGTTATAAAATTCTTAACATCAGCAAATCGTTCGTTCAATTCCTCTAATTCTTTCGCTTCTTTTTCTTTGTCAGTTGGCATTTTATTCCTCCATTAATTTTATTTGCATTTCCCTTTATCACCTTTTATTCTAATCAGATTTTCGGTTTTTCACGCCAACATGAGCCATTCCAAATAATTTCTGGAATTTCCCAAGCAGGTAATCCCCAACGATTTTTGTCTCTTCACGCTTTTCATCTGTATCAGCATGGACGATTACCTGAGTTTTTTTGCCTTCAGTTAAGCCGAATACTATGATCCGGTCAAAATTGTGCTTCTTAGCAATCTCTCTTACATCTTCTGTCATAGGGTCTTTAGCCATTTGATTTCTCCTTTTAGCTTTATGTATAAATTAATGAATGCCCCTCGAATCTTTCCGCGAATACTACGCCATAACGTATAATTAATTAACGTTTCCATATCCCAAATCACATATTTACGCCAAGTACCACCTTTGTTTAATTGAAATTTAATAGTCTGGCCGATCATATTTGGGTCCTTACATCGGAAATCCATATATCCAATTATCGTACCCGAAACCCCTAAATTTATTTCAATCAAGGGGTTATCATCTATTATATAATGTTTAAGTTCCATCAAATTTGTAATCTCTTTTGCCATTTTTATTATTCTCCTTTTTATTTCGATTTAATTCATCCATGGTCCCTTCCCAGCCACAATCCATACATTCATATTTGTCTTTAGCTTTCATCACGCTCCAATAACCACACTCAGGACATGATAAAATTTTACCAGTTTTTTCATTAACTGTAATCATTCCACGTTCGAGCATTTTATTTATTAAATAAGTATTCATGAGATTTTGGTATTGACATTTAATAAATATTGTTTTATAATCTTAAATAGAATCTGGAAACTGCTCGTCGGTGTACGGATTCTACCGGAACCGAAAGGTTCCATTTTCTATTCAATAATCTGTCCGCATTTCGTACATCTTTCAACCACCTTTTCAGGTTCTTTCAAGAATAGTTCCCGCTCTTCTCTTCGCCGATTCTTCAAACCCTGTAGTGGTTTTCCACCAGCATAATGATATGCGAGAATCCGCCCTGCTGCCTTCTCGTAAAATTTATCGTTAAGTAGCCTGAATAAACCATATTTCCGGATCATCCATCCTGCCCCGATGTTATACGTCAGGCTAACAAGGGCAGCAAATTGGTTATCATTTAAAGGAACGTGACCAAGATATTTATGTACCGATGCAGCGTATCCGGCAACTTCCTCTTTCAGAAGTTCTAACGCTTTTGGTTCAGTTATTGTATCACCCGGTTTTACGTTCTTTGTATGACCGTAGCCGATTGTCAATACTCCAACAGAATCCTTATAAACCTCACCCCTGAATCCCTCCCATTTTTTGATAAGGTTTAATCCTGCCTCGTTGATTGTTCTTGTCATTTTTAGTTCCTTTTCTGAAACCCATTCTCTGATGGGTATCGTGAATTTGTTTAATCATTTCCGATTCTTTCAAGGGACCTGAAATCTGCGAACCGTCAGGCGTTGCAATTACCACGTTCCCTTTACCATCACGGAAAATAGAAAATTTCATATTCTTAGTAAGTGCTTCCACGCTATTTACAGGAAAAGCCCTCACGATTATGCTGTCATCCTTGGCTATCTTTATAGATTCCTTAATAGCTTTTTTTATGCTCAGAAGTTCCGGCTGTGAGATACATGTGCAATAGCAATTACCAATTATGTCATATATATTCAC
The DNA here is from genome assembly GCA_023133185.1 of Fidelibacterota bacterium. Classification (GTDB taxonomy): domain Bacteria; phylum Fidelibacterota; class UBA2242; order UBA2242; family UBA2242; genus UBA9312. The sequence continues at coordinate 1,737 of JAGLWX010000139.1, read as the reverse complement.
TCTCAGGAATCCAACAAATTCAGGATGATTCATTTCAATTAATTCGATTCCAAAATCAGAATATTCCTGATAAAACCAAGTAAGTAATTTCTGCTGATTTTCAGGCAACGAGAAAATCTTATTTGCCCCCTTTTTTCCTTTTACGTTCTTCTTCAGCCTTCCAACGGGCAGCAGTCCACGGCTTACCCTTCAGTGCCGCTGACTTCTTCGCACGAACTTCGGGACGATTCATTGCCGCTGATAATTTAGCACGGGTCTCCGGTGAATGCCTGTAGCCTTTACGTGCCGCTGACATTTTAGCACGAGTTTCCGGTGATAACTTCCTACCCTTCAGTGCCGCTGACATTTTAGCACGAACTTCGGGACGATTCATTGCCGCCTTATGTTTAGCGCGAGTTTCAGGCGAGTGTTTCCTGCCCTTTTTTGCCACTGACATATTGGCACGGGCTTCGGGTGTATGTTTCCTACCCTTATTTGCCGCTGATATTTTAGCGCAATGTTCTGGCGAGAACTTCCTACCCTTCCCTGCCACTGACATTTTAGCACGGGTTTCCGGTGAGTGCTTCTTGCCCATCATTTTAGCAATACGTTCCGGTGAGAGCTTCCTACCTTTTAATTTCGCTGATAATTTGGCGCGTGTTTCTGGTGATAACTTCTTGCCCTTCATTCTCGCTGACATTTTAGCACAGGTTTCTGGTGATAACTTCTTGCCTTTACGTGCTGCTGACATTTTAGCACGAGTTTCCGGTGATAACTTCCTACCCCTCATTTTGGCACAAGTTTCTGGCGAGAGCTTTCTGCCCTTCGTTACCGCTGATATCTTCGCACAGGTTTCTGGCGAGCGCTTCTTGCCTCTATTTGCTGCTGCTATTTTGGAACGTTTTTCATCAGAACATTTAACTCCTAAATTCGATCCCGCTTTGGGAGCAATATTATAAAGATTTTCCCACCCTAACTGTTTCCGATATGTATCAATCATCTGTTGTTCATAATGGATTAATTCTTTCTTCTCACAGCGGATCAAAACTTTGAATTCAAACGCATCAATACCGTATTTGTTGAAAGCATTTAAAAGGTGTTTATTCCAATGCTTTCCATTTTGTAATTGATAATAATGCTGCTGCTTTCGCTCTTTAAGACTCACAGCCGATCCGACATAGACCTTGCCGCTGATAAGGTTCAGAATGGTGTATATGCCACTTTCCATCATTTCTCCATTCCAATGTAATCCTCATCTTCCTCTTCATCTACATATTCTTCAAACATACCTAATTCAAATAAAAAGTTGCTTGGCCCTGCCCCATAAAATATATGTACTGCTTCCCTAGCCCTTGTAATGGCTACATATGCAAGCCGTCTTTCCTCTTCTGGATCACTTCTAATATTAGGGAATTTACCATCTGTCCAATCCGGGCAAATGATTACATCGTTTTCAAGTCCCTTCCAACCGTGAATTGTTGAAATCTGAACCGCTGGTATTGATTCATCTATAGCATCCTGTAAATCACGGCTCACCCACCACTCACAGAAGCCTTCAAGGGTTGGATTACCGGAACTGGCAAGGTCATCTATCTGCATAAATAATCTTTCAGTTGCATAATAAAATCGTGTTTTACCTTTAGCTCCGGGTGTTAATCCATCGTAATATTCAAACCATTCCATTACTTCCAAAACTTTTTCAAATGCCTCTCTTGCTGCTACTTCCGTGAATGCAAATTCCTTGACCAATTCCTGAAC
>JAGLWX010000138.1 GCA_023133185.1 Fidelibacterota bacterium | reverse complement strand
CCGACAGTCTGACCGGGTCTGACTCCGGTATTTATAAGTTTATTTGTCAGAGATTGTATCTGGGATGACGCATCCTTAAATGTGAGATGATAATCACCGTGTATTATAAAGGGATATACCGGATTATTTTGTGTGAAGAAGTCTGTATAATCGTTTAGCTGTTTCATTGTTTATTGCTTAAAGGTTTATTAATAAAAAGCCAGAAATTTTAATCATTTTGCTTTCTTATGTCAAGATAATTACCTGATATTTGAGATATTTTTATTTTTGTACCAAAATAAGGCTTTTAAGACTATTCACGTTCTATTTCACTAATATCATTTTCTTTGAAAACGTCTTAAAATCAGTTTTAAGAACATAAATATAGAGACCTGAACACATTGTATTTGAGTTCCACTGGACAGAATATCTACCCGAATTCTGATATTCGTCAACTAAATGTTCGACTTCTTTACCAAGGATATCATATATAATGAGTTCAACCTGAGTGGGAGAAGCAACAGAATATCTGATTGTCGTTTGATTATTGAAAGGATTTGGATAATTGGATTCCAGCGCGAATTTCAAAGGGAATGCATGATCGGTAATTTCAGTTGCCTGTACTTCATCAACCCATGCTACTTTAATCGCATCGGCTCTCAGTACCGGTCCAACGGTACTTTGGCGTGTATCAATAACTTGTATTTTCACAGTTTGATCTTTGAGTATATTATATCTGCCCAGAGGTTTCCAAAAACCACTACCTTCGTTTTGATCAGTGATTATAGAATCTACTACAAGCCCCTCCACGCTTATGATATAGAGCGCTTTATCGGCTGAATTAACCGTTGTGGGAACTATCTCGGAGATTTCATAGAGTCCGTCCTTTTGGACTTTTATCCAAAACTCCGCTTCAGCCGGTGGATTCTGATTCAAGTAAGCGTAACGACTTGTAGGGCCATAGGCTTGCGCGTTGCTATAATGCCAGGCTCCGAATTCTTTATAAAAATCGGAGTCTTCATTATCAACAATTTCAAAATAATCTTCAACCCGTGCGATAAGTTCAATTTTCACCACCGGTTCCAGGGGGTCGTCAGACTGAATCAACATTGTGTCCTTAAAAGTTCCCTTTGTTGGAAAATAAAAGCGAACAGGAATCCCCATCTCTGACATTGGCGGCACATAAATGGTTTCATCGGTATCGTTGATTATCTCAATATTACCGGTACAGGTTTCAAAATAGCCGTTGATCGTAAGCGCCTCGATGCCGCCATTGAAAACAGAGATAATCTTGCTGACCGTATCGTATTGACTTACTTCCGTGAAATTAAATAAACGCGTTCGGAGTACCAGATCCCTTGGACGTATAAGACCGGATATTTTCAGTATATCGCTCACTGCTCGTTTACCGGCTTGATTTTCACCCGCAACCTCCATGAGGATATAATTCTCCTCGCCGGGATTCAAGTTAATGCTGTTTAAGTAATTCCACTCATTCGGTCTCAATCCGGAAGTGATACCGGTCGTACAAACCGGCATAGCGTTCGTAAAAAAGGTAAAGTGCATTTGTTCAACCGCATTATCAACATCAGGTATCTGGATAAATACATTATATAATCCAGCCTTTTCTGCTGATAGTATCCATTTTGCACTGATAGTATCGCCGGCTTCAATATTCGCTATTCGACTACTTGTTCCCCAAGCTGCTGTTTGATTTGAAGACCAGTTACCTGATAATTCTATATATCCGGGATCATCATTATCGATATACAAATCGTCCGGTCGGTAGGTGATAAATTCCTGGGTTTGATTTCCTACCGAATCGCAAACCGTTACGCCGATTTTTGCCAGCATGCCTTTTTCTAATGGTTTTGAGGTTTGCCATGTCAGCGAACCGGTTTCAATGCAGGGCACGACGTAGTAATTTTCATAGATATCTTTTGCAGCGACGAAAGGAGTCTTTTGAAAAATGGGTTCGTTGCTTTGAATTAGAAAATACAAGCTGTCGCCGAAAAATTCTTCCATAATCGTCAATTGTGGTGCGGTAATATCTTCACTCCCTATCCATAGCCGCATGGCTTCCACTGCCGTACAATATTGGAATTTAACACCTGGATACATTCCTTCAGCCCGATGTGTCACACTATCGATAGCGGCGATATTTTCCAGGAAGTCAATTTCCGGTAAGTGCCCCCAAATACAGGCAACTTGATCTATTCCTTCATCTGCTGCTTTAAATATATCATAGAGATAATCATTTACCCGTGTTGTGCTGAAATGAGCCGAGCGCACATTCCAGCCGGGTGTATCGCCGGGAATCTGGTAATTTTCATAGGAGGGATGATAAGGCACCCATTCTGATGGAGAAATCGACCAGTCGTAAATATTATCGATAGGTTCAGGGTCGCTAAGCCGCACATGAGGATAGTCATTATGCATAGAAAAGGGGAGAAGGTCATTTAAATAGTGTTGCCAGTTGTTATCCATATAATGCCAGCCGCTGCGGAAGGAGATCGGAAAAACCTCTTCTTCTAAAAGAAATTGAGCAAGCGTATAATCGAAATCTTCTTTGCACTCCAAAAAATCCTGCGCCTGATTCCACCACCAGACGCCATCTTTGTCATAATCCGTCCATTTCCAGGTGTGATAGTGCAAGGATAATTCATCGCCAGTGGCAATAACATTTTCATCATGATATTTTTGCATTAAATAAAGTGTCATGATATTGGGAACCGGAATATTGGTATTAGTCGCATAACGAAACTGTGCCCCAGCCATCATCCACCAGGTCATTTTCAACGGATTTCCATAGGAATCTATGAATTGAGATCGCCAGGAGGGATCCATGACTGCGAAGCAATTCCGGGATGGATCTGTATATAGACTGAGATTTAAAGTGCAATTATATTTACTGACACCTAAACCGTCCCATATAGCAGTATCGGAGCCGAGTACGAGATAGACTTTACCTGAAGAAGCAATCAGGAAGGACGATAAGATTAAAATGAATGTTAATATTTTTTGCTCGGATTTCATATAAATGAATATAATAAAAAATAAGAAATAAATCTCTATCGATTTTCTTTAAGCATTTCCTTAACATAGTTCATGTTGCCGTCAGTATCTACAGGATCAAGTTTTAAAATATGAGCAATTAATGGATATATATGGATATTCTCAAATGTAGGATGAATATATCTTTTTTTAAAGGCTGGACCATAAGCATAGAAAATAGCGTGCATATCTCTATTTTCAGAATCATAACCGTGGGTTCCGTTAAAATTTTTATCTTGCTCAACAACCGCTCGATATTCAATACTCCATCCACTATCTGCTACAGCTACAATTTCCATAATTCTTGGATTTGTGCCATAATGTAATCGCTTTGGTACCTGAGATTTTCTCCAGACTTGCAGATGTTCGGCCTTTTTTAAAGCAAAAAGTACAGAATCTAAATATCCTTCTTTTGGTTGGAACATAAAGAATGGATTGTTACCTGCATATTTATCTAACCATTCTTGTTTTATATAATCATCAGGATAAATAACCCTATTCTTTGAAATAGTACCCATTCCATGGTCTGAAGTGACGATGATATTAATTTTATCTGCAATATCTATTTTTTCTAACTTATTTATAAAGATACCAACAAGCGAATCTAAATAAATAATTTTTGATTTTATTTCTTCGCTCTCAGGTCCTAAACTATGTCCCCAACTATCAGGTTGATGAATATACCAGGTTATAAGGTGCGGTCTCTTTTGTTCGCTTAATTGAAGCCAGGAAATTACGCTGTCAATCCGAGATTCAAATGGAAAATGATGGTCGTATTTTTTCCAGATGGAAGGATAAATTCCCTTAATTGGCGCTTCCGAGCCTACCCAAAAATATGAAGCGCTTTTTACGCCCTGTTTTTCTGCTGTTACCCAAATCGGTTCTCCTCCCCAGAAATCTCCATTTTCTACTGAAGTTCTATCGCTTATACGAAAATATTTTTCCATTTTAGGATCATAAAAGCTATTGTTGACAATTCCGTGATGGTCAGGGTAGAGACCCGTTACTATTGTATAGTGGTTTGGAAAAGTCTTACTTGGAAATGAAGGCTGCATAGATGATGCTTTCACACCATTTTTAGCGATATAATCCAAATTAGGTGTAGAAACTTTATCAGCATAGTCCCAGCGAAAACCATCTAAGGACAACATAACGACATAAGGGAGATCGGATATATTTTGTTTTGAGCATGAGGGTTGTAGAAAAAATAATCCTGTCAGAAAGGCTAAAAGAATAAATAAAATAGAATTCTTATTTACTGATATTTTGTCCATTTTTTCAGACCCTATTTATATATTTAAATATCATGTAAAAAAGCCCCGAACTTTCGGGGCTTTTTTATCTCAGAAAATGAAAAGATTAGAAGTACACGTTCAAACCGACATTAAAGGATCTTGGAATGCCGAAGAATACTTCAGCATCATCTGCTTTATGATTTTTTCCGTCACCAGTGAACGAATTGTATGAACTATTATCTACAGCGTCCTGGATGTATTCAGTATCTAACAGGTTAAACAAATGAGCAAAAGCTTGTAGTCTGACACCATGCAAATTAATTGGTAAGTTATAAGTTGCATGCAGATCCATGATAGTGTAATTTGGTGTTTTCCAACTTTCTTCTGTATCATCAGGATTTGTTCTGCTAAATGGACTGAAGTCAGCATAATGATTTGCATAAGATTTCACAACTAATTGAGCCATTAAACCTTTAATCGGAAATACAGAAGCACCAATTGCAAACTGTGTCTGAGGTGCATCACCAACTTTGAGATCCTTTATATAAAAATGCAGAGTATCAAAAACTTGTTCACCAAAGTCAGGCCTATAAGTTCCTTCTACATCATCGGTATAATGCCAGTTGCCAAAAGAGGCAGCACCATTTAATCTTAATAAGGATACAGGTTGAAATGCAATTTCCATCTCAACACCAGAATGGTTTGCGTCTACACCTTTCAAGCTTATGATACCTTCCTCACCGTTTTCTTTAACTATTCCAACTGTATAACTTCTATCATTCCATTTTGTATTATAATAATTAGCGGTAAAGTTCAACATTCCATTAAGGCCATTATAAAAAGTTCCAGCTTCGAAGGAATTGAAAGTTTCATTAACAGGATCTTCATTTTTTACACCTGCATAGTCATCAATTACATCATCAAAAATTGGAACCTTTGAAACTATTCCAAAATTACCAAATAAACCCAATCCTTCGGTTATTTTATAACTTGCGCCACCTTTAAACTGTGTTCCGGAAATTGGATCAGTTTCAGCATATAGCTCATCACCATTTTCATCTTTTTTGAAATGATTAGTATATGTATAGGCAATAGTAGAATAACCAGCCATTCCATAAGCAGTTAGAGGTCCTGCAGTATATTCAGCCTGTCCAAAAAATCCCAACCAATCCACTGTATTCGTAAAGTAATAAGCTATTTTATCACCAAGACCTTTCATGTAATTGTCTTCCGTGTCAAATTCATTACCAGTATAAACATAATAATTACCGCCTAATAAATCACGCACTTCCCTGAAATGATTAATTTCAGCAGTTCTCCAGTCAATACCTGTAATAAATTTTAGATTATCACTAAAATTATAATTGAATTTGGAAATCGCACCGATAGTCCATTGATTATTGCAGCTATTTCTAAGAATACCGGTAGATCTATTAAGAGTTGTTGAATAAGCTGAATCAATGTTATTAGAGTTTTCCGCAATTTCAGCATTCCAATCATATACCCATGGATTATTCACATATTTTTTACCGTCAGGAACTATTGATTTTGTCTTAACGCTGCCATAAGTTCCTGTACCGCCGCCTTGACCGCCAGAGAAGTAAACGATAGATGAAAGTCTCATTTTGTCATTCAGATTTAAGTACCAGTTCAAGTTGACTTGTGGCTTGTGAAAGTAATTTTCTCTTGAATTCAGAAAGTCTTTTGCATGGCGATCACTATTTTTATGTTCTGAATACATTGCCCAATACTGTTTTCCATCGTAGTCTTTATCAACTTCTTGCCAATTTTGGTTAAATTCACGACCGTCAATATCACTAAATGTCTCAAAAACATCCGCTACACCGCTGGTATCTGAATCGAGATCTAAAACTGATTTATCAAATACATCTTCAGCATAGCTCTTGCTATAAGCTGCAATATTCTGTTTGTACAGGTTCTGACCATGGCGTTGAGGAGCACCTACTGCATAAAGCTCAAAGCGATTACTTTTATTCAAGGCATAGCTTGCACCGAGATAGTATGCCCATGCATCAGTCCAAGTTGCATCGACAAAGCCATCACCAGTTTTTCTGACAATGTTTCCACTTACAGCTAACTTATCTCCAATCAAGCCAGAATTGTAATTGAGTGTGGTCTTAAAAAAGCCATATGCGCCAATTTCCTGTTTAAACATACCGCCTTGTTTTTGAGCTGCCGGGTCAGTAATGATATTCATAGTTCCACCAATAGATGGAGTAGCTAAATTTACTGCACTAAGACCACGCTGCATCTGGATTGAAGAAGTTGCATCTCCAACACCGTCCCAGTTTGACCAATAGACCCAGGAATTTTCCATGTCATTTACCGGAACACCATTGATCATAACGGCAACGTTTTTCTGGTTAAAACCACGTACATTAACACGTGCATCGCCAGCGCCACCACCTGAAGCGGTTGCGTATACACTTGGAGTGGTATTCAATATCATAGGAATATCCCGTGAACCGAGGCGCAATGTCATTGCCTCTTTTTCGATATTGGAATAGGCAACCGGTGTTTCCCTGGTTGCCCGAGACGCCAAAACTTCCAATGCGCCTAATTCGAGTGTTTCTCTTTCCAATTGAAAGTTAACCTTTACAGCGATTCCGCTCGTAACAGTAACTTCCTGATCAACTTTTGCATATCCGATCACCGAAACAACAATCTTAATTGTTCCTGCCGGAA
>JAGLWX010000137.1 GCA_023133185.1 Fidelibacterota bacterium | reverse complement strand
TGAGCAAAAACCATTACCGGAATCAGGAAAAGCAAAAGGGTTAAAGCAAACAACTTACTCCTCATCTTACCTCCAATTTTTGGTTTGTTAAAAATCAACTACCCTCTTGATATATCACTTGATAATCTACTTTAACTAATTGTGCATATTGTGTAATTGAATCTATCACCGCACCAAATATAGTGTGAGTTGATAATAAAAAGCAAGTAAAGAAATCTTTAAAAATTACTTTTTGATTGATATTTATTTTTGTACATTCTAAAGTCAGATATGGAAGTGAAAACAATCAATAAGACAAGTATGAACCGCTATAGATTCCTACAATATTTTTCGATATTTTTATTGTTTTTTTACATTCAAATTGGCGGACAGGAAATACCAAAACACCTAAAAAAGCCAACAATTGATGATGATTCCAAATTTACATCAACAGGCAATATTGGAATAACCATCAGCAATTTTGGCACGTTCGGCGATGGTTTTGTTCAGCAAGCGCCAATCGATCAACCTTCGTGTGAATATCCGAAAGGATCCGGTATTGAGCATCTGTTTGTTGGTGGTTTATGGGTTGGGGGTGTCACAACATCAGGAACTTACGTAAGTACAGCTGCATTTAATACACCACGTTTATCGGGCGGCGGTTCGGCAAATTTTGAATTTACTAATACTGCTAGCCAGACTGATATTGTCACTGAAAGATCTTCAATTCCTGAAAACAAATATTTTTCCTATGATGCTATAAGTCATCAAGATTTTATCGCTGACTTTTCTGATACAAATACAATTGTGCCGGGAACCAGCGTCCAAATACCTTATCATGTTCCGATGGGAGTGGGCGCTCATTTGGAAACTTATGCCTGGAATTTTCCATTTGCCGACGCCTTTGTGATTTTCAACTACACTATTAATAATGTATGGGATGATACGCTCAGGGACGTGTATGTTGCTCTGTGGGCTGATTTAGTTGTCAGGAATACAAATATTACACCGCCTCGTGTTGGATCTCCCTTTTATTTACATGCCGGTGTTGGTTATATCGATGATGACAGCACAAAATTAGTTTATTGCTATGATTATAACGGTGATCCCGGGTTTACTAATAGTTACGTAGCAATCGCCTTATTGGGCGTCGATGCTTTAAAAAATGACACCAAATATAACGGAAAGATGTATCATAACTGGTGGCTTTTCAGTGGCGGTGATGCTGATGAGGATCGTGCGCCACGTGATGAAGGATCCCGGTATCAACGGATGCGGGAGTCAATTTCCGATAATTATTTCAGACAAAATATATTCGAATCTCCGGGAAACCGTATGAGTCTGATCTCAACCGGTCCGTTTGAAACTATACCTCCTGATTCATCGGTTAACGTTGTTTTCGCGTTTATTTGCGGGAAAAAATACGGTATAAATCCAAGCACAATTGATGATGATATGGCAAAACAAAATTTAATCGAAAATACACGCTGGGCATATCGAGCTTATAACGGTGAAGATTCAAATAGAAATGGAATTCTGGATTATGCGGGCACTGATTCGACTGAAGATATAAATGGAAACGGCAAGTTGGATCGATATATTTTACCAACACCACCAGCAGCGCCATACGTAAAAGTTATTCCCGGAAATAAACAGGTAACTCTATTTTGGGATGACAGGGCGGAGGAATCGATTGACCTTATCACGAAAAAATCAGATTTCGAAGGATATCGTATTTATCGTTCCTTCGTTGGCGCCGATAGATCAAGCGAGGGAATTACCAGTAACATGGGACTTATTGCCGAATTTGATAACATCAACGGGCTATTTTACGATACCGGTCTTGACAGTATCATTTTGCAGGAACCTGTAACCGATACAGTGACACTTGAAGGAATTACAGATACAATCCATTATAAATACCGTTATGTTGTTGATAATCTGCATAATGGCTGGCAATATGCTTTCAGTGTCACGGCATTTGACAGTGGTGATACAAAACTAAAACTCCAGAGCCTTGAAAGCAGTAAACTGCAAAACATGAAGATTGTCAGTCCGGGGACACCTGCTAATGATGATATTGATGTAAATAAAGTAGGCGTGTATCCCAATCCATACCGCGCTAATACCTTATGGGACGGCAGTTTTGAACGGGAGCGCAAGTTATTCTTTTACAATTTGCCCGAAAATTGTGAAGTGAGAATTTACACTCTCGCCGGCGATATAGTTGATCGATTTACTCATCACGGAATGGAATACAGCGGTTCCGATATTAAATGGTATGAGCAATTTTCCCTTGGCAATACGGTTTTTTCCGGTGGAGAACACGCCTGGGATCTCGTGTCAAAATATGATCAGGCTATTGCCACAGGTCTATATATTTATACTGTAAAAGATTTGGATGACGGCAGCGTTTTTAAAGGTAAATTTTTAGTAATTAAATAATTCATTTGGGAGGCTAAAATGAAAAAACAACTTACAACAATGATTTTAATGATTGTCATCATAGTATTATCGTCAAATATGATGGCACAGGTCGCTGTGTATGATACGGTTTCAATTTATGACATACAATATGTCACAAATCCTGATTCAGTCCAAGAAACTATTTGGTTAGGTGACACAATTACTGTCAAAGGATTTATCAGACACGGACCTCGTGAATTATGGATTGGTGCTCGCTGGGCATGTCATGTCACCGAAAATTTAAATGATCCGCCGGATGCGTGGTCAGGATTTTTCGTACTCCAGAATGATACTACGGAAATTAATACTCTGTTCAGCTTTGTCCAGGAAGGTGATGAAGTCTATTTTACAGGTGTATTAGACACATATACCGGCTTAACACAACTGGCTATATTAACTGATCCGGTCGTACCTATTACAATTGTTTCCTACGGCAATCAATTACCGGGTCCGGTAACAGTAACTTTAGCTGATATTATAACTCACGCCGATGGAGAACAGTGGGAAGCACAACATATCCGCATTGAAAACTGTACTATTACAAATAATGATTATTCCGGCGGACAGGCGGTGATTTACGATGGCACTGCAACCGGGTATATTGATGATTACTTTATGTACTTCAGGGCGCAAAACGACAATAACCTTCAGCCATGGCCTGCAAATGGAACAACCTTAAATATTCAGGGATATGTCAGAGATATAGGACAAGATTATTTTTCGATTAATCCAAGAGATACAAATGATTTTGAAATTCTCAGTAATCCGCCGGTTATTTCCGATATTACCCGTGACATTGGCATTCCGATTTCTACTGAACTGGTAAAAATCTCTGCTAATATTACCGATAATGGCGTTGTAGATAGCGCGGTTCTTCATTACAGCGTTGATTGGGGCGCCTTTAATGAAATAAAAATGAATGTTGCACGAACGATATACTCGGCAAGTATCTCCGCTCAACCAAATAATTCGTTCGTCTGTTATTTTATTTCTGCGGTTGATGACGCCGGCGATATGTCGCAAATGCCGGGCGACACTACCGATCGAATTTATTACTACATTGTCAGAGATGGTGATATATCTGTTAAAGACGTTCAATATACCTGGGGTTATAATTATGACGGTTCAGGAATGCGTGGGTTTGAAGTGACACTTGAAGGCGTGGTCATTACAGATACCCTTGATTGGACAAACAATTTCTATATCCAGGAAAAAGATTCCATGTGGTCCGGTATCTGGGTCTATGATGATTCGCTACGTCCGAATAAAGGCGACTGGGTCAGAATTACCGGAACTGTTGAGGAAAATTATGGGGTTACACGAATAAACGATCTTACTGATTTTCAAGTAATTACAGAAGGATATGGCGTCCCCGAGCCGGTAACAGTATCAACGTTTGAAATCAGCAATACTGGTGATAACGGTGAAGCGTATGAGAGCGTTTTGATTCAAGTCTTAAATGTCACAGTAAGTAATCCGTTTCCCGATGGTTCCGGAAACTTTGGCGAGTTTGAAATTGATGATGGCAGCGGTGGAGTTCGTGTAGATGACGCAATGTCGTCATTTGATGGAAATCTGGACTCAACTTATAAAGCCGATCATACAATCGAAAAACTTATTGGTCTTGGGTATTATAGCTACGGAAATTACAAGATGCTCCCGCGCGGTTATGATGATATTATCGGTCATGTCACTGCTGTTGAAGATGAACCGCATATTGTTAATAAGTACCGTCTCGATCAAAACTTCCCGAATCCATTTAATAATGAGACAACTATTCGTTTTGCTGTAGCATCCAGTGATCCGGTAACATTGACGATCTATAATATTCTTGGTCAGCCGATCAGAAACTTATATCGGGGAGCCATAATTCCGGGCACCTATGATATTTACTGGAACGGCAGGGATAACGGGGGTAAAACAGTCAGCACAGGAATATATTTCTACAAATTAGAAGGGCAAGACTTCAGCTCAACAAAGAAGATGTTATTTATTAAATAATGAATCGTTCAGTACAAAAGATGCTTTTAAATTTTAACAGTATTCGCATCCGATATTTCCGGATGTGGATGCTGTTAATTGTGATGATGATATTATCAGTTATTCAATGTACAGAACACAAACTGACAAAACCGTACGATAATTTACCACCGGAAACCAATATCTTTATAAATACAACAAAAGAGTTGAACCCGACCCAAAGTGTTCAGACCATTTCCTGGGATGGAAGAGATCCTGATGGAATGGTAATCGGTTTTTATTATACCTGGAAGGAATTTCCGGATTCATTGGATTGGATATTTACAACCGAACATTCGCAAGTGTTCCCTCTGGAAATTTTTGGTACGGATACATTATACCTGTTTCAGGTAAGCGCCGTCGATGATGACAGTTTAGCAGATCCGACCCCTGCAAAACAGTATTTCCCGATTAAAAATTCAGCTCCTGAAATACGCTGGACTCTTGTAAGTAGAATTCCCGACACAACATTTACCGTTACGAGTTTTATCTGGGACGCATCGGATCTTGATGGTGATTCGACAATTATTCAGTTTGAATATGCGCTTGACGCTCCTGATAACTGGAAAATAGCTCCGGGATATAGCAGAATTCTGACATTAAACGCCGACAGCGGGCTAACCGTAGGAAACCACTCATTCTACATTCGTGCAGTTGATGTCGCCGGAGCTAAAAGCGAAATTATCAGAATGCCTGAAGACACAACTAAATTCTGGTATGTAAAAGAACCAAAAGGACACTATCTTCTGATTGATGATCACGGATCTGAATCCGGTACTTATGCCTATCCGGATCAATACTATAAAAATATGTTGAATACGATTTTGCCTGTTGGTGAGGAATATGATATCTGGAATATCGAAGAATTATTTCCGTTATCGAATATACAATTTATTGAAACCATCAAATTATTTGATCGGATAATATGGTACACAGACCTGGTTCGTGCGACTGACGAACATTTTATTGCCGCCCAGGTTGCTATACCTGTATTCTTAGATCGGGGTGGAAAAATAATCTATATTGCACAATTTAACAGCGGTTTTGGTTCTCAGGGTGATCCACTTGGGTTTTCACCGGTTGATTCATTAGGTCAATATTATGACCGGCTGGCGCCAAACAGCATTTTTAATCCGCAACCTGATTTTCAAATGGAATTTCCGAATGCACCTGATTTCCCTGAATTAAAAGTACAAAATTTTATTTTTGGCGT
>JAGLWX010000136.1 GCA_023133185.1 Fidelibacterota bacterium | reverse complement strand
TTTGTTCTGCTTGGACGGAATGATAATACAGGAGTGTATGATTTTGTTTTTTCAGGAGCGCCGCTGCATCAGATGAATGGAAACAGTAACCTGGATGAGTTTTTTAATATCATTTTAAATTATATTTTTGATGAAAATTAGCAAGTACTCACACTCGATAATTTGTCTGATTATGGTTACGATCTTACTCGGAAATAGTGGATTTACACAAACCTATGGAACAGGTACAATAGAAGGCATTATTTCAGATTCAAAAACAGGTGAACGGTTAATCGGTGTGAATATTGTTGTTCTGGGAACCTATCTTGGCACATCGTCTGACTTAAACGGTTATTATAAAATCAGAAACGTCAATCCTTCAGAATATACGCTGGAATTAAGTTACATTGGATATAAAATCATTCAAAAAACCGGTGTAAAAATATCAGCGGGAGATAAAGTAACCATTAATTTTGAGATGGAACAGACAGCGCTTGCACTTGGTCAGGAAATTGTTGTTATCGGTGAAAAGCCTCTTATTGAAATGGGTGAAACCAGCACAATTCGGTCGGTTAGTAAAGAGGATATTTATAACAAACCTCTTGATAACGTTATGGATATTATTTCGGAGCAGGTCGGTGTAACAAAGCAAGATAATGAAATCCATATTCGCGGCAGTCGTTCTTATGAAGTTCAGTACTTATTAGATGATATTTCCGTTCAGGATCCGCTTTCCGGTACAGGTTTCGGATTAAACATCAGTGCAAATGCTGTTGAAGAGGTAGAGATTATTACCGGTGGATTCAGGGCTGAATATGGTCAGGCGACGTCGGGAATTGTTAATGTAAAGACCAAATCAGGCGGAGATACATATCAGGGATTTATTTCAGCGAAATCGGATCAACTGGGAGTATTTCGATCGAAACCCTGGAGTTTTAATACGGATATCTATGAATTTAACCTGGGCGGCAGGGAACCGATTACGAGTTATTTACTTCCGGCAATAGGTCTGAAGCTCCCGGGTAAATTTTATTTTTTCTTGAATTTTTACGGAATGATCTCGGATGACTATACCAAAGCTACCGCAAACCAGCTGTCATCTCCAATTATACCCACATTTAATTTGTTTGGGAATGACCTATTTACTTCAACATCCTTTTCGCCACGACAAAATAATAATTGGGTTGGACTATACAAACTCACCTGGAAACTTGATGAGACTCATAAATTAATTGCATCTTATAACCGATCACTTGTAATTAACCAAAATACACAGTCTCTGCAGACAAATCTTGAATATGTCGAACCGGGTCCGGGATTTCCCTATAGCTTTTCACACAACCTGAACTTATTTAACACCTATTCTCACGATAATGAAAATTTATCTCTGACCTGGTCGCATACCATTAATAAAAGAACATTTTATAAATTGAAATTCAGTCGGTACTGGGCACATCTTCGTTCCGATTGGGAAGGCAAACACTGGACAGATCAGTCGATTGCCACAGACGTATCCCGAATTCCTGTAGAATATTATGTCCCATATGATTCAACTAAAGTACGTGTTATCCCGGGCGACGGTTTTTACGATTATGGGAATTCCAGCACGTGGCATGATCATTACGTTGAATTGTACATGTTCAAAGGAGATATCACCAGCCAAATCGGCAACATTCATTCATTTAAAGCGGGATTTGAAACCTCATTTCAGGAAATGCAGCTGATTGACATTATTGATCCCTGGATGGAAGGCGGATTCGGATCAAGCCAGGATATCTATCGTGTTTATCCTGCAGATGGAGCAGCGTATGTTCAGGATGATATCAAATTTGAAGGATTCTATCTGAATCTTGGCTTGCGGCTTGATTACTGGTTTCCAGGAAAATATGTTGATGACGCAGTCGATGATCCTGATAATATTTTAACAGATGCCATGCGTCAGCAATATCGGGATGAAACCTATAAATTATCCGACCGCCATTTTAAAATGCGCCTGATGCCGCGATTAGGTGTTTCACATCCGATATCTGATAACCAGATGCTCTTTTTTAATTACGGACATTTTTCCAAGCGTCCCAAACCGCAGTTCGTTTATGCAAAATTGGGTGGCGTCAGCTCAAAATCGTCCTATCAAAAATTTGGGAACCCAAACCTTAATCCTGAAACATCAGTTATTTATGAATTGGGAATACGGCATAAATTCACGGAGAATGACGTTATCAGTGTCACCGGATATTATAAAGATATTTTTGATTATGTTCAAACCACTACGATCAGCGGAATTCCCCGGATCGGATCGGCTGTTTTTTATATAAATCTCGATTATGCCCGGGCAAGGGGGATAGAAGTCGAATATAAAACCAGAATCGGACAATTCTTTTCCGGAAGCGTAAATGGCTCGTATTCTATTGCAACCACTAAATCTTCTTCTCCTGATGTGGCGATTTTAGTTGCTAAGGGAAGTATTGCTGAGCAACCTATTAAAGAAACATTTGCAGTCTGGGACCGTCCATGGCAGATGTCGCTAAATACAAATTTACGGCTTCCGAAAGGAACCGGACCGATGTTCTTCGGGATTAAGATATTTAGTAATTGGAACTTTAATTTACGCTGGTTTACCCAGGCAGGTAAACGATACACACCCACGGAATTTGTATATTACCGACCACAGGATAATCGTCCTGTTTATACCAGAGTCAAGGATCAAACACTGGCATATAGTAAAATCGGATCGAATTGGAAATGGGCTGACCTGAGCATTAAAAAGTTTTACGACTTGAAGAAATACAAATATGTGTTCTCAATCGAGATACACAATTTATTTAATGATAAAAGCGCGAATATAATTAATCCGGTAACCGGTAAAGCCTATGAATATGGTGACATAACACCGGTTAGCTGGAACGATCCGCTTTATCCCGATTTGACTTACCCGGTATCTAACCCGTATCCATTAAATCCGGCGCGGTATAAAGAACCGCGGAATATACGATTTGGAGTTTCCCTGGAATTTTAAATAAACTGATGAAGTATCTCAAAACCATAGTAATTATTTCAATCCTGCTTCTGTCATCTCAGACGGTTCAGGCACAGTTATTCCCGAATTTAGGAGGACAGAGAGTAGGGACATCGACGGCGCAATTTCTGAAAATCGGGATTGGTGCGCGAGCAATGGGAATGGGAGAATCCTTCGTAGCAATTGCCAATGACGCCGAAGCATTATACTGGAATCCGGCGGGGATTTGTCAATTTGATAATAACGATTATTTCTTTTCACATACGGATTGGTTTATTGATATTAAAATTGATTATGCCGGAATGGTTTTACACCTGAATCCGGTGAATTCGATCGGTATATTCTTCACCGTATTGAGTACTGAAGATATGATGGAAACAACAGAATTCCAGCCTTTAGGAACGGGTCGTTATTTCAGTTATGGTGATCTGCTCGCCGGTATCTCTTATGCACGAAACATGACGGATAAATTCAGTTTTGGATTTACGGCAAAATATTTCCAGGAAACCCTGGCTGAACTAACAATGTCTTCATTTTTATTTGATTTGGGAACCTATTACAAAACAGGTTGGAAGACGACCCGGTTTGCAGTATCGGTGACCAACTTTGGTCCGGAGATATCGCCCTCCGGTCATTTTTATTATAAAAACCTCAATAATGAACAAATTAAGGTTAATAAATTTCAGGAATTTTCACCGCCGATTATGTTCAGAATTGGAATTGCCGCTGATCCGATTAATTCTAAACTACATAAATTGAGCACATCGGTTCAATTAAATCATCCGAATGACAACACGGAAAATCTTAATATCGGAGCCGAATACTGGTGGAATAATATATTTGCGCTTCGTGCCGGTTATATCACCGGCAGGGTAGAGCGTGATATTTCATTTGGATTAGGAATTAATGTACCGGTTTATCAGGGTAGATTTCGGTTTGATTATTCAATCTCGAATTTCGGTCGCTTAGGCTATGTTAATCAATTCACAATGCACATAATATTTTAGATTTTCTTATGAAACGAATCGGAATCATATTCATCACACTAATCTTGATTGCTTCATGCAGCCATGATAAATATCCGTTGCCGACTATTCCGGACGCTGAAGATCGCTACTCGAATATCGGTAAGCAGGTCTATAATTTAATTCACCCTATCCTTGATGCTGAAAATGGATACAGTTTCAATCAACCATCAGATATATACTTTGGCGTCGATAATTTTGTGTACGTTTGCGATACCGATAATAACCGAATTGTGATGCTGGATGCAGGTGGTGGGTTCCAAGCAGAATCCGGATATATTGAGCACCCTGAAGCTATAACACAGACTGACAGTCTGGCACTGCTGATCGTCAACAAGACAAATGAGATTTATAAAATAGATCTGTTTAAATACGATCATGATATCAAAAATGCACCGATTGAACTCGTATATCAGCAAACCAGTGAACCTACACGTCAATTTACCGGGATATCCGTGCATAACGGTTTCGAATATTATGTAACGGTAATTGACATTGCAGACAGTAATACAAACTACCTTGAATTTAGTTTTATATACGATTTTTATCCGAATCACAAGCTAAAAGGCAAAATACCCTTATATGTTAATGGAACAGGTCTTTTTTCAGCAATTTTACCGACTTCGATTATATCGGTACGAGAAGCCTATCTGGATATTTCAGGAAGATTGGAGGATACACGAGCATTTTTATTCACTCAGACAGGAAAAACCAGTCTGCTTTATAACAGTTTCAAAGTACAATATATATCAACGACTCTATTTGAAGGTCAGGAAGTTCTGGTGCCCTTCACCGGTTTTATCGGAACGGATGTTTATTCTTCCGGATATTTCTGGAATCCCGAAGACATCGCACTTGATCGGCAGGGATTTATATTTGTTGTTGATGCAGGAGCAGATACAGTATCTTCCGATTCAACGCTATATAACCCAGGTTTTTTCAGGTTTTCAAGCTCCGGTACATTATTACAATCAGTTGTCGGATTTGGATCAGAGCCAAAGAAGTTTAATCACCCCAAAGGAATCGCTGTTTCACCATTTTTGGATGATCAGATCGTTTATGTGGCAGATACGGGGAATAACCGGATTATGATTTTTAAACTATCTACCGATTAATGCCTTTACTAAAATATTTTAATATTCCGTTAATTCAGGAATTCTGATCATATACTTTTCACTATTGAGGAAAAATAATGTTGGAGGGTAATTTCTTATACTTACCGTTAAATCTTGTACTAACTCAACCGGAATCAGCCATTGCAATGAATCGTTTTCAATATTTGAATAAATCAGCAGATTATAAATGCCTTGTTCTATTTGCTCAAATTTTACGGTATCGGCAACACTGATAGTCGTGTGTTTTTCAATATTTAAAAGATTGTTTTCAATTATTTTATTTGAAGGTTTCACCACAGCATTATCCAGGTACTCATACATCTGATCAACATAAGTATCGTATTGTATGCCGATATTTTCCAGATCCTGTTTGAGTAGTTCCGATTGCTGTTTATAGGTTGATAAGGAATTACTGAATGTAGAGATTGTGGAATCCACTGATATTTCAATTGCTTCTTCAAGTAATTTGTTTAGTCCTCCGGGGTATGTTGACATGCTATATTGAAGAGGAATATTTTGGCTCAGATCCAAATATATCTTCTTAAATATTAGATTTTCCTGTGGTCTTAAGTAAATAGATATCTGCTCCATTTTTATAAGAGGATCATTCTTAAAATGAACGGAAAAAACGAGACCCCAAATATCATCGTTGCCTTTATTTAAAACATCAATCCATAATTGCCAGACATCGCCGTACTTTTGGATTTTTACAGGCGTTATATCAATATTTGCGCAATATTCAGCCGGCAATACTTTTATTAATGTTGAGCAATTATTTAAGGACGATTGGTATTTTTCAAAAGTAAAATCGTATGTTCTTTTTATTTTCCGTAAACTATCCAGCATTCCAAGAGATTTTTTTCTGAAATAACCCGCACTTCCGGATCTAAGTGCATTTATTTCCTGAAATTCATCAGAATTGAGGAGATATAGGTGCAGTGAATTTCCACTTGCCGGGAAAGAATCTTCCGGAACTACGATTTTTATCGAGACCGATTGTGAACAGGACGTGAATAAAATCGCAATTAATAACAGGCTATATAGATATTTTGCTAAAGATGGCTTATTCATAAAATTATGCCATTATTTATCACTAAGGAAAATTAGCGGTCTTCTTATCTACTTGCAACCATTTTATAATAATTACTTTTCTTTAAATAACGGTTTCAAGGTCATTCCAAGTACCATGGAAAAGAATTTGAAGATAATCTCCTTGTACATATCTAACTCAAAAACCGGCTCAAGAAAATCACAAACAAGCACGAATTCGATTGTTTCGTTTACATGTAGTGGAATCGCAATCGCTCCAGGGGTATCCAGTCGTTGCCAGATTCGTCTAACATCGCGAATATGCCGTTCCTTTTTCGTTGTAAATATGATCTGATCATCTATGATTGCGGTTGAACCAAGGCTATTACGATTATAAGGGTGATCAAAAAATTCTAATTCCTGTGTTTCCTCATCAAACGATAAAATACATTCAAGAGTTGATTTATCATCAGATAGTTTATAAATCCGCGGAAACCGGAAGTGAAATTGCCTGCACAACAGAGCAACAACCTTTCGCTGGATTTCAGAAAAATCTCCGGTAATGGTATTACTAAATTCACTTAGACGATCGAGTATATTCGAGTATAATCGGTAGAAATCTTTGCTTTCAGGGTAATTTACAGTGCCAATCATACCGGTATATTCATACAGGACATGCTGAGGAAAGAACTCAATAATCAGGTCTTTGCTTGTATTATCAGGAAAATAATAGATAGTTTGAAGTAACGATGGTTTGAGTGTTTCAGCTGCTTCTTCAAATGTTGGTTTTATTTTTATCTCAAATCTTTCATCAAAATACTTCAGAAATAATAGTCCTGATAAGTCCTTCTTTCTCAATTTGAGAATGTGTTCGCCGGCAAGATTGATATTAGTCATTTTTCCATCATGGGCGATTTCGATAATACCGATTGTGCCTTTGTTAATGATAGCGTTTTTTAATTCTTTCGAGTGCGAAAAATATTCTTGAGATATATATTCGCTGATTACTTGTATGATGGTGCTGTGGATTATCTGTGGAATTCGAAGTTTCACTTTTGTAGGCGTAGAATGATCTTTGGGATCGTCCAGCGTTAATACTGCAACAGGTCGTGTTTTATAATAAAGTGGGGCGTAGAGGAGGTCCATTGGATGCCACAGATCTTTTGTCTCAATTGGAATTGCAGTAGTCCTGCCACTGGCTACAATTGTGCGAGCCTTGATATCCCGCCACGGCATATAGTAAAACGACGATATTCGCCAGCGTTCTACCATGGAGCTGAGCAATTCTTTTCGTTTCAAAGGTGCCAACTTTTTTTCTTCAGCAATCTTAATCAAATCTTCGGTATATCCCGAATAAAGCGTCTTTTTCGTTTCGAACTTACTGTTTAAAAATGATAAGGTTACACGTCCCCAGCCGGTTTTGCGTAACGTATCGATCAATACCTGACATTTCTCATCAAGCGTTTCGTATGTACGAATCCGGTTAAAGTTTGATGATAAAATATCAAAGAGATGCATTTCACTTAGCATATTTTAACACTCCTATTATTTCTATGGGTTTTGATATTGGATTTATTTATATCTTATTACCATCATTTAAAATTTTATTCACAAGATCCATTATATCCGATATATCAATAGTTCCATCACTGTTTATATCTGCCGCCTGAAATTCAAATTCATGAGGACTGACCTCTCCCAAAACGATACGAACGAGTTTCACAATATCCGATACCAGAAAACGTCCGTCAAAATCAATATCACCGGGTTTTATGGCATTGAAATCATAATCGATTGCCGCCATTACATCTATCAATCCCCAACCATAAATATTGTTAGGATTCCGGAAATTTGAAGCGGTCATCATCATTGCTTCTCTGACCATATCCGGCGTCCAGTCGGGATGAGCTGATAATATTACCGCAACAGCGCCTGCGACAAGCGGCGTGGATAGAGAAGTTCCGCTTTTATAGCCATATGAAGTTTGATCACCAGGTAAGGCGCAATATGTGGACACTCCTCGCGCTACAACTTCCGGTTTTATTCGTCCGTCATAAGTTGGACCGCGTGAACTAAATGATGAAATGACGCCATTTGTATCAACAGCGCCAACTGAAATCACATGTTCTGCATCGGCGGGAGCAATAATATACTTCCAATCCGGGCTATTATTTTGGTTGCCTGCGGCTGATACGCACACAATACCGTTTTTATAGGCTTGCTCGACTGCGATCGTTGTAACGGCAGTTTTACCGTCAAGGTTTGAAAATTCATACCAGTCGATATATCCGAGAGAAGCCGAAGCAACATCGGCGCCCAGAGAATCGCCCCATTCCAAAGCAGCGACAAACCAATCTTCTTCAATTTCCCTCTCATATGCGACACATTCGGTTTTTGCTAATAGAAAATTTGATTCGTATGCCGGTCCGTAATGCTTAGAGTCCATTGAACCGCCTAATGCAGACAAACAGTAGGTGCCGTGAGAATGTTGTGAGACACTGTCACCGGGCTCGTCTTGAGTGTTGCCGTCATTATTGATGAAATCCCGTTCAGCGATTATCTGGTCTGTCTGTATGGCTTCATGATCCTTAAAAAAACCAGTGTCTAAAATTAAAACATAGACATTTTGCCCTGCGTATCCGGCTTCATGTGCCGCTATAGCGTTGATTTGGTTTAATTGATCATAAGATTCGCCATAATTTAATATCGAGGGTGTAAATGTTTTCTTTGATCTGCCGGCTGGAATTTGAGATTTGCTGATTTCAGGGCTAAGTTTAAATTTTAGCACTAAATCAATTTTGTAAATGAATTCTAATTGCGTCAGTGACTGGAGTGAATCAACCGGAATGCTGACCGATATCGCATTCAGCCATTTTGACGTTGTCCTTAGTTTTGCTCCGTAAAGCAGTACTTTTGAAACATAATCGCGGCAAACAGGAATATCGGAGAAATCTGCATTTTCTCGATTTACTTTTGCTCTTCGCCATCTGGTTCGCGGATTCATGTTTTTTTCTGCGCTAATTATAGACGACTCATAATCATTGATCGTAAATATGCCTTTATCAGTAAAATATATCCAGACACTTAAAGTATCAGATGAAGTGCTGTTATCTGTACGTTCTTGGAGAACAGGACTAAATATCGGAGTGGATTTATTATAAACTAACATCGGTTTATCAAATCCAAACAGCAGGTTTATCAATAGCGCCAAACCGGTTAAAATTAAATATCCTGTTTGACTGTTCCTTTTCATCTTATCGTAAATGTATCAAATTTCTTACATCGTTACAAGTGTGATAATCTTTCATTTTTCTATATTTCCTACTTTCATGTCTATTCTAAAGTTTCCCCGAAATTGGAAATCCCTTATAG
>JAGLWX010000135.1 GCA_023133185.1 Fidelibacterota bacterium | reverse complement strand
TTTTTTTAATTTTTAACATCTTTTTGCTCCTAAAAAATATGTTCTCATAGAGTGGAAATTAAAAGGGATTAACAAGACAAGCAAGGGAAAGTTCAGTCCTGATGCCTCGGTTAATAGGTATAGGGAAATAAGGGGTATAGGGGTATAGGGATTTGGAGTAATGGGATTTGTTTCCGTAGAGGACAAAGTTTTTTCTGGAAAAGACCCTCCGGATCAATACTCCATAATTCCATTACCGGATGATAACGTTCAACATTATTACACCTGTCAGGTTTATTAGATTCTTTTCCCTCAAATGAGATTAATTCTGTAAACCTGACAGGTGTTTGTGTTCTACAGAACAATAACTATTCGTTAACTTTTTGGTTTTTGCCAAATAAACCGGACATAATTAGGAAATTCCCACATACCAATCGAAGAAATTAAATCAACCAATCCCCAACCATCTGCACTTATTTCATTAAGATGATTGCTAATTTTATTGGAAATTGGCTTAGAACGAAACCAAATCTTTATCTCAGTGACTTTGTATTCAAGCTGCTGATTCATCTTAATACCTCCAAATTTTGCGGTTAAAAAAAATTTCTCACAGGTTACCTATCTTAACTGGTGTCTAAGCTCCTGCGTTGACACCAACATAATATCTTGCCTGTCTCATATCTACTTATCGGGTGAATTCTTAAAAAAGGGATCGATCAGATTTTCCACCAGTTCATCCCCGGGAATAAAAGGCAAGGTGATGTGCCCGTCATTCCGATGCTGTTTATTCCATAGCGCCGCAGTTTCCACAGCATTGGGATTGCGCGCCCAGCTGCGCCGGGCAACACCGCCCATGACGTCCCATGAAAGACCTTTGCGAATCACTTCGTCGGCTTTTTCGCTGCCGTCAAGAAGGATGCCATTGCCTCCGTTGCTGGCTCGCCCGATACCGACGCCGCCGCCGTTGGATAGTACAACGAGCGTCATTCCTCTGGCAATATTTCCACCGAAGCACTGCACCGACATATCGGCGGTTGTCCGGCTGCCGTCGTAAATATTGGCGGTTTCCCGAAAGGGCGAATCTGTGCCGGAAACATCGTGATGATCGCGACCTAACAGCACCGGTCCGATTTCACCCTTGCGCACCATATCGTTGAATTTCAATGCAATACGGATGCGACCTTCTTCATCGGAATAGAGAATCCGGCATTTCGTACCGACTACCAGTTGATTTTCTGCGGCGGTTTCGATCCAGTGATAATTATCGCGATGCAGCGAGTTCAATTTCGGATTGATACACGCCATGGCAGCCTGGTCGGTTTTCCGGAGGTCTTCATCCTTGCGGCTCAAGCAGATCCAGCGGAACGGTCCAAAGCCTTTGTCAAAACAGACCGGACCTATGATATCTTCCACATAAGAAGGCCAGATGAACCCTTCGGAAGTGTTAACCCCGTTTTGGGCGATTTCCGGGACGCCGGCGTTAAAAATAGACGCCATGAAGCTATTACCGTAATCCCAGAAATATGATCCTTTCTGTGTGAGGCGTTTGATTACGCGATAGTGACGCCTAAGCGACTGATCTACAAGTTTGCAGAATTTATCCTGATCGGATTTGATCAGTTCGCGCCCTTCATCAAAAGTTACTCCCGTGGGAGTGTAGCCGCCTTCGTAAACGGCATGACAGGACGTTTGATCGGAGATCAGTTCAACGTCGATATTTTTTTTGTCAATATATTCCAAAAGATCCACAACATTGCCATAATAGGCGATGGAGACGGCTTTCCCGGCGGTTTTATATTCCTGCATCCAGCCGGCAATCTGATCAAGATTGTCGGATACTTTGCCGACCCAACCCTGTTCATGGCGGGTCTTGATCCGGCTGTAATCCACCTCCGCTATCACGCCGATTCCACCGGCAATTTCGACGGCTTTAGCCTGGGCGCCCGACATTCCGCCGAGCCCCGAACTGACGAAGTACACACCTTTTAAATCTTTATCTTCGGGAATGCCGAGATATTTTCTGCCGGCATTTAACAATGTAATAAAAGTACCGTGGACAATTCCCTGGGGCCCGATATACATCCAGCCGCCGGCAGTCATCTGTCCGTAATTGGAAACGCCCATTGCCGCCAGTTTTTTAAAATGCTCCGAATTGTCCCATTCGCCGACAATTAAACCATTAGTGGAAATGACTCTGGGAGCCATTGGACTGGAAGGAAATAGACCAACCGGATGACCGGAGCTGACGACCAGCATCTGTTCTTCGGTCATGATTTCGAGATACTGTTTGATCAACAGGTATTGCATCCAGTTCTGGCAGACCTGCCCGGTTTCTCCATAAGTGACCAGTTCGTAGGGATATAGCGCCACTTCGAAATCCAGATTATTATCGATATTCACCTGGAGGGCGCGGGCAGCAAGGATGCCTTTATATTGATCTACCGGTTTGCCCCAGATGCGTCCTTCGGGACGATAGCGATACCCGTAAATTCGTCCCATGGTTTTCAGTTCTTCCAGAAA
The DNA here is from genome assembly GCA_023133185.1 of Fidelibacterota bacterium. Classification (GTDB taxonomy): domain Bacteria; phylum Fidelibacterota; class UBA2242; order UBA2242; family UBA2242; genus UBA9312. The sequence continues at coordinate 3,264 of JAGLWX010000135.1, read as the reverse complement.
TTCAGGCGCCAGTATTTCGTGTAAATCTTCAGGGACATATCGAAGCGCATTTTTTAAGGCTATGACGGTTTCGTTTTTCGTCAGGTTGAATCCGCGGCTCGGGGCGCGGCGTATGCCTTTGACAAACTCCTTTTTGGCTGGAAGTTCCGCCGGCAGTTTAACTGTCATAGCCGATGCTATGTCGAAATTATTCATGATCTGCTCTCCATATTGTTTTGATCAATCATCAACTTTGCGAAAGATTTGAGGAGATATCGTGAAGTGCTATTAGATAATTTTCGCAAAGTTTACTCTTGTCTATGAGTCCAACATAACCGTTGGAATTTATATGTTAGTCCCTTATAAATCAACATCTTGTATTTTTGTAAAGAAAATTTTGGATTCTCGATGGTAAAAAGCATACTTTCGCTTTACTGAAAAGAATATTAAAAGGGTAAAGAAAATTTTAACGGAGAGGCGCAGAGGACGCAGAGAGTTATTAAATGTATAACAAACATGTATCCAAACCGAAACTGCTGACACATTTAAGACAAACACTTTTTGAAAGAAATTTTCTGATAAACTCTGCGTACCTTTGCGATCTCTGCGCCTTTGCGTTTATAAAAATATTTTTTCATTTTGGCAAACGTTCTTGTACACGAGCCTGAATTGTTCCGTTTTCCAGATACTGGTAGAGATTTTTTCCCGGGCAGAGAGTCTCGGTATAATCTTTGTGACCTTTGATGTCATACAGCGGGACATTGAACCGTTCGACTAAATATACCGTGAGTTCAATGATCGTTTTCATTTGAGATTGATTTACAGTTGCGTTTTCAAAATTTCCCATCAGACAGATCAAAGCGTGTCCGGCAGGATCGTAATCCGTATTGGTAGCGCCGGGATAATTGATGGGTCTCGCTTCATATATTACGCCGTCAGGGTCAATCATAAAATGGTAAGGAATATCGATCCACTTCTTTTCTTTACGGCTCCAATCCTGGAGTTTGCGAACATGCTCTACCGGGTCTTTATCAGGAGGGTAATCAACGCCGCCGTGATGGATAGTGATCTTGTTTATTTCATGTTGGGGTAATATACCGGCGAGCGGTTTCCAGCCCCAGTCGGCGCGCCGGACGACCTGCAAATGATCCGGAAAATTTAATTCCAGAACCTCAAATTCTTTATGAATCGGTATGGAACACGCGCTGAAAATTAAGACTGAGATAAAGATATAACGCATTCCGGATTTCATCGGTTTTCCTTTCAATGATTGCAATTAAAGTTAGCCAATTCAAAACTTCGGTACAAACTAAAGATAATCTGAAGTTACCACGAAATTTTAGCGTCATGTCAAGCCTTTATTGTCAGGTAAATACCAGCATGAGATTAACATCGCAATTCACTACAATGTCATTATGTTAAGAAAGTGAACAATCAAGCCGACTAAAGTCGGATAAAGCGTATTATTTTCACAACCCACCGAATAAATTCGGTGGTTAAAGTTTAATCTAACTGATTACTCAAGCAAATTGTAACCATTCACTTTAGTGAACGGGAAATAAATCACTCTCATTACTTTTCCGACTTTAGTCGGTAGGCATCTCTGAAAAAATTTGATATTTGCAATTTGCCTCATAGAGACCCCCTCGGGGCAATCTGATATTTGATATGAACATCTTGTCAATGTATTTCATCATCTTAAAATACAAAATATTGTGTTATAAGAGATTTTCAATTTCGGGGGAACTTCAGAAAGATAACGGCTTAGTGCTTGTATGGTCAACCCTGTTTTATTAGCTTTGGCACAAATGCCGGGGAATTTTTTATGAACAATGCCAAAATAATCAGCAATATCGGTGAACTTGTCAGCTATGACTCGGATTCAGAATCGATGAAAGTATATCAAAATGTCGATATGGTATTTGCCGATGGAGCCATTCGGGAAATTGGTAAAGATCTGTTCTCCGGTGAACTTGAGCATTTCGACGCTGAAGGTTCGCTGGTCACTCCCGGTTTTGTAGATCCTCATACTCATCCGGTATTTTTTGAAACGCGGGAATTGGAATACGAGATGAGAATTATGGGTAAATCCTATATGGAAATTGCCGCCGCCGGTGGCGGAATCCGTTCCAGCGTCCGAAGCTTGCGGTCTGCCGACTATAAAAAGCTAAAAGGGAAAGTCAAACAACGGCTAGATGATTTTTTCCGGTTTGGCACGACCACGATTGAAGCGAAAAGCGGATATGGATTATCAACGGAAAGCGAGTTGATGTCGCTTCGGCTGTTAAAAGAATTAGACGATGAGCACCCACTGGACATCAAGCGGACGTTTTTAGGCGCTCATGAATATCCGGATGAGTACCGCGAGGATCATGATGCTTATATCGACCTGATTATTCGGGAAATGTTGCCTACAGTCGTCCGGGAAGGTTTAGCAGAATTTTGTGATGTGTTTTGTGAAGAGGGTGTATTTTCCATGCGGGAAACACGCAGAGTATTGGAAGCGGCGAAATTTCTGGGACTCGGTATTCGTTTGCACGCCGAGGAATTCAAACCCATTGGCGGCGTGCAATTGGCAGCGAAATTAGGAGCCATATCAGCCGACCACCTGACCGCGATTACCGATGAAGGTATCGATGCTTTAATAGAGGGAAACGTAATTCCGATCCTGTTGCCGGCGACGACGTTTTTCCTTGGCTCGGATCATTATGCGCCCGGCAGAAAGATGTGGGACAGTGGCTTGCCGGTTGCCATAGCTACGGACTTTAACCCGGGCAGCTCCATGACCCAATCCATGCCGCTCGTTATTTCAATTGCCTGCTTAAAACTCAAATTAACGCCTCTGGAGGCGCTGCAGGCGGCTACATTAAATGCAGCACGATCACTCACGATGGAAAGCACAGTAGGTAGCCTTGAGCCGGACAAACAGGCTGATTTTGTGATCTGGAAATTCGATCGCTATCAGGGCATACCCTATTATCTGGGGTTTCAGGCAATTCGCAGCGTCTGGAAGAGAGGGCGGGAAGTATGGTCAGAACCTGGCGAATGAAACCGAAAATAAATTAAATATTTTATTAAAAAAACATTTGACAAAGAACAGATAAATATCTAATATCAGACACATGAATCGAAATGGAAAAATATAAAGGGAGGTAGAATTTTGAGAAATACAAAGCCCGTATCAGCGCTACTCACATTAATAACTGTTTCACTGCTTTTTTCAGGAATTGCGTTTGGTAATTCAGATTATTATTCTTCCGTTCAAAAGATTTGTAATGCCTACCA
>JAGLWX010000134.1 GCA_023133185.1 Fidelibacterota bacterium | reverse complement strand
GAATTTACACTGAGCGTAAAAAGTACCCGAGGTCAGTTCGATCGCGTTATGCTGATTGGCTTTTATGCAGCCGGAAAGGCGATGAATTATCATAAGCAGCCAATCCGAAAAGTCACGGTGGTTATCAGTGTGGAGTACAAAGGTACTCAAAATATTGTGGCAAGCGCTACAAGAGAAATTATTATGAAATTTGTGAACGGTGAACTGACGTCAACAGAGTTTGTCAGAAAAGTTAAATTTGATTAATTTGTAAAATAACAATTAAGGAGGAATTCATGGATCCTTTTTCATGGTCTTATACGTTAATGATGTATCTGAGAGGAATAGGCTGGGCGATCGTTGCATCAATCGGTTTTTCCTTTGGTGTTGGTCTGGCTATCAAAGTTTTTGATTGGTTATCGACCTCGATCGATGAATGGGAAGAGATTAAAAAAGGCAATATTGGCGTTGCGTTAATTATCTGTTCTCTCATCGTGATGGTCGGTCTGTTAGTCTATAAAGTCATCTAATTAACGATTCAACACATTTACGGGAAATCCGGCAGGGATTGGGTTTCCCGTTTTTGCTTTAGCAAAGTATTGTTCGTTATATAATTCCCTTAATCAATAAAAGAGTGTTGATTCCGGCACAAAAATGATGTATATTGGCATTGGTAAAACAGGAATTTAGCCATGAAAAAAGAACAACAAACCGAAGATAAAAATATTAATCGGCGTAACTTTCTTAAGAAATTGACAATGACGGCTGTTTTTACGGTTCCGACAATACAGACTTTTAAACTTCTGGATGGTAATCGCTCCAACTGGTGGTGGTGGACCGGACATCACCATCATCATGGACAAGGCAGCCAACCTAAACCTCCTCCACCACCTCCTCCTCCCGGAGGAGGCAGCTGGGGAAATCCCTAAAATGCTACTGATAACAGTTTTAAAAAGGGGCAGAAATTCTGCCCCTTTTTTAGTAATTTTAGACGTAATGGATTGTTATGGAAAATCTTCACCCCAAATATCTGACTGTATCGAATCAACGGTAACAGAAACTGCCGCTTCAATTTCGACATAAGTATAATCGCCGATAGTCCAAAGTGAATCTTCAGAATTAATATAAAAGCCGGAAAAATAGTTGTTGATATAATAAACCGCTTCATCGGTCATGTTTAAGGTTGAATAAGAGTCCAGCGCGATGAACTTTATCAGTTGTGGAGTATAGGCTGAATCATGTTGAAAAGTATAAAGTGAGTCCGCTATCAATAATTCTTCGCAATATTGTATAGTGGAAAAATAGTCGTCATTTTTGTAGTAGCTTACCGATATTCCCATTAACGCCGAAACATATAGTTCATCGGTTTCCAGTACTTCGTCAAAGGCGGATATAGCCGGATCGAAAGAATCAATTTTTAAATAACACCAGCCGGCGCCTGCCAAAGCATCCGGTTCTTCGGGATTAAAGCTATAGTATTGTTGAAAATAATCGAGAGATTCCGGATATAAACCTTCGGAGAATCTGTCCCAGGCGTACTGAAGAAAATTCGTTGTGTCGGCGGTTGTGGTAAAAGCGTTACTGGCGGTAGATGTCACATTTCCGGCGACGTCGGTGCTGGCAGTTAAGTAAAAGTATTCCAAAGATAACTGTAGATTTTCAAGAGTTATGACATGAATTTGCCGGAATTCGGTATCACTTTGAACCAAAGTGTCCTGCGAACTGATCAACCCGTAGAATACCTGTACCGAACATGGTTCATCGGTTTCCCAAAAAATTGTTGCCGATGTGTCGGATATATCAATTATGCTCGGTGTTGTTACAATGACAGGCTGAATTTTATCATCTTTCACTTTTACAATTTCTTTTTCGCAATTAATCGTAAAAAGAAATAAAGTGGCTAAGACAAAAAACAGTAAAATACTTTGAATCTGTCGCATCAATGGATTCTCCAATATATTATAAATTATCTTCGGCAAAATTTAT
>JAGLWX010000133.1 GCA_023133185.1 Fidelibacterota bacterium | reverse complement strand
ATATTAGGATCGAGACCATTTTCTTCCCAGACCAGGTCTAATTCTCTTTGAGCATTAGCCATCTGTCCTTTTTGAAAAAAACATTCCGCTAAAATCAGGCGAACATTTTTATAACTGATTACCGGATTATGCTCCAGAACCCAAAAGGGATCGCTGCCAATCACCTGGTTACAATAAAAGATAGCCGAATCGGGTTTTTGGTCGATTTGGGCAAGCAGCGCCAGACCTGTTAAGGTAATCGGCAGATAGGGATTTAGAGAATAGGCTCTGGCAAAATTACCCCGGGCTTCATGCAGAGAGTCCAGCCTTATTTGGGTCCAGCCGATAGACGCCACAGTTTCCGCACGGTTTGGATTTATGCGATATGATTCGTACATAAGAGCCTGAGCGCCTTGAAAATCATCGGCAGCGTAAAGATTCCATCCTTCCCTTACCAGGCTGATCTCATTATGAAGTGTCTGAAATGTGTAATCATCGGATTGCACCGGTCCGTTATCGGCAAAATCCCAGATATGAATTTTGTAATGATACTCCATATAAGGAATCAGGGAACCTATGGTAAATTGATGACATTCACGGTTTTCGGAAATAATAAACACTGAATCGTAATCGGTAGATATACCGTATTTTATTTCAGCATGACATGCTTCGTTGGTCTCAAAAACAATTGTTGCGCTGGTATCATCAACGGAGACCACTTCCGGAGCTTTACTGATAGCCGGCTTGGTGTTATCGAAAGTATAAGTTATTTTTTCACATCGGAATGAAATTACAATAGCGACAACAAAAAGTAAGCGAGCAGCGAATTTCGTAATCTTAGTCATATCCGTCTCCATCTATTTCAACAGGGTCAGTTTTTGTTTGTTTTCAAAAAGAGTCTTGCCGCCTGATGAAACAGTAAGTTTTAGTAAATAGGTTCCCGAAGCAATGATCTGACCGGAACTGTTTTTTCCATTCCAAATAAGTTTATAGGCTCCCGGCTGCTGGATATTATTGGTCAGTGACCGGACTTCTTTGCCAAGAAGATCATATATTTTCAGAGATACCATTCCGGTTTTTTCCAGAGAATATTTTATGATCGTGGAATTGTTAAAGGGATTCGGATAAGATGGATAGAGCTGAAATTTGTTCACAGTTACCGGTTGTGCTTCATACTTAGACGTGGTTTTGAAAAGCTGGTAAATACCGGTTCTGGTAATCGGCATATTTTCGGAATATTGACAAACAGGAATCCATTTCTCATTTTGGTATAAGTATAGTGCGCTTTCGGAATATAAGGATTTATCAAGATTTTTTAATTTTAAATATGCCGGTTTTTTAAAGGTAATATTTTCAGGTCCGATATAAACAGGCATACCGATCGTCTCTCTGTCCTTAGGAAATTCCAGATCCATTTTACCGCTATACAGCAGCATCTTAATATCTTTCGCAAGCACTCCCGCGGAAATGTTTAATTCGATTGCCGTATTCTTAGCAAGTATCCGATTGTTTTCCGCTGCTTTTAAAAGCTGTACCTGAATGGAAGCGGAGCCTGTTCCGATATTCTCTGAAAAATCAGTTGCTGAAACAGTAAGAGTTTTTGTGCCCGGCTCATCCAGCAGCACACGGTAATAATAGATATTTGGCGGCGAATTGATTTCTACCAGGTCAATCGGTTCCTCATTGAAAGTCGCCTCGATAGCAGTTAAAGGTTCATCGGGAATAATGTAGAAGCTTACATCATCGGTAAAATAACTGTTTTGCGAAATCACAAAGGAAAATTCCGGTGGCTTACCATCTTCGGTATATGTGGCTTTAATGTTAAAATAGGCGCTTCCATTTTCCGGCATTTCAAAACTGTAATATTGATTGGCAAAATTACGTAAATCGGGAATAAGCGGAGTAGTATTCAGTGTATCATAAAGTGTAAATTTCACAGATTCCGGCACAAGCCGTATTTGCGGCCAGACCAGGTAAAAAGTTTTTCCGATATTGGCTTCATTGGTCTTTACCCGGAATGCCCAGTTATCGGAATACTCGAATTGGTCGTGCAGATCATACGCAAGAAGTTTATCGTCGCAGTTTTTAAATTCCGCCTGGACGAAGTTGCCGAAGATGTCGGAGCCTTGAAAATCAAATGCATCCCAGGCGTCGAAACCGTCTTTTGCCGTTGCAGCCACTCCAATCCCGTTTTGGGTATCCTGTAATTTACCATCATCCGATACAGCGCCGATTTTCAGAAACCAATCCCACTCAGTTGAAACAGTAGCGGTCTTATAATTGTGCTTCTTCCTGATTTTAGACAGGTCTCTCGATATTAGCGAAGGTTTTGAAAGAACCTTTGTATTTGGAATTACGAGTTTCAAATCGCTGATGGAATCCAATTGAACAAACCAGAAACCCTGCCAAACAGAAAGAGTATCGTCTTTATCTTCAGTAGGAGTTATTATCACATATTGGTTTTTAACATGATCCCAGGTATAGGCATACCGACTTATGAGTTCGTTTTCTGCCGCCTTCATTAGGGTTAACTCTTTGTAATGTTCATTGTCTGTATAATGGAGAATTTTTGAATTTGACCAGTCTATAGTATAATTATAGGGATTGGCGAACATATTAAAGCCCGGTGGTTCCGATGGTTCATCCCAGCCTACGGATGGAGCAGCTGCTACTGTTAGAGTATCGGGTATTTTCAATGGACAACCGATCACGTCAACATCTACCGGTTCATCTTCATAGGTTTGCCATACAAAATGACCGATTCCGGGATAGCAGTCCGGCGGCTGATAAATAGTGCCATCGCCGTATTCATAATATTCGGAAACGGAATCTTCGGTAGTCCAGCGAATACACATCCAGTTTTCACCGTCCGGCATTTCCCCGCCGAAATCATCACCGTAAACCGCCAGAGGATCGTCATCTTCCGGTATTATTGGCACGCCCAGTAAAACCCAGGCGGAATCCGGAAAATCATTATAGACCAGAGTCATTGGACAGCCTGACCCTTGTCCGGAAGCCTGAATGGTGTTTCCATATGCTCCGATATTAATCCGGTTTCCGCTGTCTTTAATCTCATTGTTGTAATCGTCATTCGGATCACCGGAATCCATACAGGGTGAATCGGCGTCATCCGGTTCCCAGGCGCCAAAGTGCCAGGATACACCGGTGCTTTTTATGTGAAGATCATCATCAAGCCATTTTGATCCGCCCAGTGTGCCGTCAACTCCATCGGGATTCACGAATAGCGGATCTTCCGAAAAAGAGCCCTTTCCCTGAGACGCACGGCAATACCAATTATATTTATTTTTATAAACGCAATTATATGAAGTAACTACATTGAATTTTCCATTACCATAAATGCCTTTTATATTGCCCATTACAATGTTATTTTTCCAGACGCCGGCAATATTTTTTCCGTAAATACCATAATTACCAACTTGATAAACAGTGTTGTTAATTACATCTAAAGCTTTGTTGCCATTATCATCTATATAAATGCCCCAGGAATTGGAATATTGATTGCCGTAAATTAGGTTGTTTCGTATCGCGCTTTTTTCCATTTTTCTAACTCTAATTCCGCCGGCGATATTATGGTGCAGAATGTTTGAAGAAAAATCGGCAACTGTATTATGTGGAGAAGCATTCCAATATATACCTATTTTGGTATTATAGACGACATTACCGGTAATAGATTTCATTTCGCGGGCTTTGTAAATATAAATACCGTCATACCAGCCGTCATGCACTGTATTGCTGTCAATGTGAGCTACCGTGTATTTGGACCCACCACTATAATATATTCCCCGGTCATCAAAGTTATAAATCAGGTTATTTGAAATTTTATCTGTGTTAATATACCTGATATAAATTCCATAATTATTCCAGATTTCATAGACTTCATTATGCTCCACCGCACCTAATGAATAACTTGTTTTATTACCGTAAACATAGATTCCGTAATATTTTGTCTTGTAAACCGTGTTATGGCTGATGATTCCGCAACTGGATCTATAAATATAGATATTCGAATGATTCCAGTTTTCATATACCCGGTTATAGGCGATAATATCACATCGGTCAACGTATCTTAGATAGATACCGATATTTTTATTTTTCTTTATGACATTATTCCAGATTGAATCCACTTCGGTTTTGTAAACATAAACTCCGGTAGAAGCATCAGATATCGTGCTGTTTTTTATTACAAAATCTAAATCGGAATATGAATAATAAACGCCAATACCGGCAACGGAACCGCCTTGCACAGTGGTGGAATCAATAGTCAGTTCTCCCTGGGACTGTTTGCAGTAAATTCCATACTTTTTATTCCAAAGGGTTTCACAATCTTTAATGGTAATATTTTCTGATTTTTTTATGTAAATGCCTGCATATTTCCCATTCTGGAAAACGATCTGTTCTGCTACTATGTTATCTTTGCCTTCGATATGTAAACTATTGTTCTTGCTACTGGTGCCAACATAGATCGATCCGGCATCTCCAGTATGTTCACCGGTTTTGTCTCCGTAGAAAACGATAGGACTGCCGTCAGAACCCGAACCGGCAACTTTCATCTGTTCCCGGTAATCACCGGCGCCGATAAAAACAGTATCACCGGGTGAAAGGGAATATTTGGCGGCTTTTGTAACAGTTTTCCAGGCAGTAGATGCGGATAATCCATCGTTGCTGTCATTACCGCTTGTCCGGACGTAGTAGTTCGTCGCAAAAAGATTCACAGTTAAAAAGATCACCGTAAAAATAATGATTTGAATTTTGTATTTTGGAGACATCTTAGACCTCCCTTTGTGTTTAATTAATCAAGTTTATGAAGTATTTCACATTTATCATGTTGTGAATGTCACATATTATTCCCAAAAATTCAACAAATAAGTAAAAAAACAGCATTTCTCATTTGAATTCTATTTATGTTTTTAAGTCATAATCTTCTGAATTTTCGCCTCATATTCCGTTTTATGAATACCTTTCAATTGATGCTCTTTGCCCTGCAGCTGGTTTGCAAGCGCTTCGAGTTCTTTACCCGAAAAACTAATGGCGTTCAATACATGAGTTTCAAAGGCGTTATAAGCCATTGGCGCAACCGCCTTAGTTATTTCAGCCATGGCCTTTCCATATTGCCGGATTTCCCACTGGGCGTGGTAATCAAGGCGTAATTTCAGGAAGTGAAACAGGTTGTTCAGATCAATCTGCCAGTACCATTGGGTATAGAGGGATAGTGGTAAGTTAATGCGTGCCAGTTCCCGGGCAATGCCGTCTTCAATTAATTTTCCATAATTTTCATAGGCGCTTTTCTGATCATTGATTAAAATGTTTAGCACTTTTTGACGAAGTTTTACGGGCACTTCTTCTTCTGCCCGACCTTGACGATTATCTTTACTTTGAAATTTTATCTGATCCGGATTTGGAACATAAAATTCATTTTCCATGATACTGTAGCGACCGGATATTTCATTAATTCGGGCTGTACGGTGTCGGATCCACTGACGGGCGATGAAAATGGGCATTTTACAGTGAAAAGTGAGAATTACCTGTTCAAAAGGCGAAGTATGTTGATGGCTCATTAGATAATCGATGAGAGCCCGGTCCTCACGAACAGATTTTGTGCCCTGACCATAACTGACCCGAGCTGATTGTGCGATTCGGCTGTCTCCGCCAAGGTAGTCGATCAGACGGACGAAGCCCTTGTCCAGAACCTTAAATATTTTATCCAGAATCGCTTCTGCTTCAGGAACAATTACATGCGCCATAGTGTTAATACTCCCGGATATTTAAACTAATGAAAATGTACGAATTTTTCGGATATGATAACAGAATGAAATTAATGTGATATTTTTCAATGAATAGTGCGCTGTTTTTCGTAATTTTGATTGAGAACACTAATGTTTAGCAAGTATGCCATATTATCCATTTTATTAATACTGAGTATTTCAATTTTTGGCGAATCCGATCCGGACTGGGTGGACCAGGAAATTGAACTCAAGCGACGACTGCTGGAAAACCGCCGAAAGATGGCGAAATCCATGAGTTTGAATAATCGTAAAGATTACGATGTGGGATATTACGGGTTGGATATTAATGTTGATATAAGCAACGAGGTAATTTCCGGGACAACTACAATCAGAGGAAAATCCCGGACCGATGAGCTGTCATACATATTTTTAGACCTTATGTCTTCTATGCAAATCGACAGTGTTGGATCGGACGCCTGTAGCTATTCACGATCTGGAGATGGCTTTCATGCCTATTTTTCCACACCTTTAGATAGTGGAGATGTGTTTGAAATACAGATAAGCTATGCCGGGCATCCTGAAGATGGCGGATTCCAGGGATTTGCTTTTGATTATCATAGCGGCGTTCCAATAGTATCTACTCTGAGCGAACCCTATGGTGCCCATAGCTGGTTTCCGTGCAAGGACATGCCCGGCGATAAAGCCGACTCCGCCGATATTGTCATCACCGTTCCCGATACCTTAACCGCCGTGTCGAATGGCACACTGGTATCGGTAGTAAATAATCAGGACGGGACCGCGACTTTTACCTGGCAGGAACGGTATCCGATCGCAGTCTATCTCATATCATTGGCGATCTCAAATTATGCTGAACTTGAACATTCCTATACAGGTCTGGATGGCACGGTCATGCCGATAAAACATTGGTATTTTCCCGAGTATGCAAGTCGGATTGGTAATCTTTCATTAACATCGGAAATGATCGGTTTTTTTGCCGGCATCTGGGGAGAATATCCATTCATTAATGAAAAATACGGTCACGCTCAGTTTTCCTGGGGCGGCGGTATGGAGCATCAGACCTGTACCAGTATGGGAAGTTATAGTGAGCTGCTTATTTGCCATGAGCTGGCTCACCAATGGTGGGGCAATATGGTTACCTGTGCGAACTGGAAAAATATCTGGCTGAATGAAGGATTTGCCCGCTATTCTGAAGCGTTGTGGAAAGAACATAAAGGCGGCGCCGAAGCTCTAAAAAAGTACATGGATGATATAAATCGACCGGAAGTCTGGCAAAATAGTCCGATATACATTACTGATACAACGAGTGTTTCATCGATTTTTAACAGGTTGGTTTATGATAAAGGAGCCTGGGTTCTGCATATGTTGAGACATATTGTTGGAGAAGAGATTTTTTGGGATATTTTTCCGGCGTACCGGGAAGCTTACTTTATGGACGTTGTCACAACCGATGATTTCCAGAGAATTTGCGAGCAGGTTTATGATGATGACCTTGACTGGTTTTTCAACCAATGGATCTATCAAATCGGTCAACCCAAATACAAAGTGAGTTGGAGCCGTGAACAGATTTCAGTAAATGACTGGAATGTAACCGTTGATATTGAGCAAGCCCAGTATCCTCAAAATCTCTTCAGGATGCCTCTTGACGTTTGCGTGGAATTTCTTAAAAGTGATACAATGCTGACAATCAATGATTCATTATTTGTTCAACAATTTGAATTTCGGTTTGCCGACATGCCTGTTAATATTGAAATCGATCCCGGCGGCTGGGTATTAAAATCTGTTCAGTATTCCATGATTGATCCTGATCTTGGCTATATCCCGGATCGCTTTTTGTTAACGCATCCCTATCCGAATCCCTTTAATGCAGCAACGCATTTTAAGATTTATCTGCCATACAATATTGTCGGTGAGTTGAAAGCGTATGATATAACAGGCAGGGTCGTTGATGTAATCGAAAGCGGCGCTATGCCGGCAGGTTATTATCAAAAAACATGGCAGCCAAAAGCTCTTCCTTCCGGTGTTTATATAATTCGGCTTGAATCAGACAATATAAATCTTGAGCAAAAAGTTGTCTTTATGAAATGATTGATGTAGCTTTTTAACACTTAAACATATCTAAACAAGTGATTGAAATTGGAAATATTCAGATGAGTTTTATAGATTAAAATGAGAATATGAAATTAGTGATATGGTATTATAAATTATGAAACGACTTATCTTTTTACTTATTATCCTTAGCGTCTTGTTGACCGACCCGGCATTTGCCCAATTTGGGAAAAATAAAGTTCAGTATGATGACCACACCTGGTCATTTATCCAGACCGAGCATTTTGATATTTATTTTCATGATAAGGGCAAGGAACTGGCAGATTTCTCCGCCCCGATTCTCGAGCAAGCGGTAAAAGAGATATCGAGTGTCTTGAATTGGCGAATGCGAAAACGCACCTCAATTATTATTTATAATTCTCATAGCGATTTTCAGCAGACTAATGTCACGTTGCAATATATGTACGAAGGCATTCAAGGGTTTACGGAAATATTTAAAAATCGGGCTGTCATGGCATTTGACGGAAGCAACAATAGTTTTTGGCATTTATTGCGTCATGAACTGGTTCATGTGGTTGTCAATGATATGATTTACGGCGGGAGTATCCAGAGTGTGGTTTCCGGACGAGTTCGATTGCGAATTCCTCTCTGGATGAACGAGGGGCTCGCTGAATATATTTCCATGGGCTGGGACACCAATGCCGATATGATTTTGCGGGATATTGCCACCAGCAACGATATTCCAAATATTGAAGAACTGGATTATTATTTAGCCTATAAAGGCGGACAATCCGTTTACCGCTTTATTGCGGAAAAATATGGCGATCAGAAAATCGGGGAAATCTGGTCGAACATGAAAGGTCGCTCCAGCGCTGAGAAAGGCTTCGAAACCTCTATCGGAATGAATCTGAAAGAGCTGTCGGAATCCTGGCATAAATGGGTGCGTACGGAATATTGGCCGGATGTGGCAGACCGGGATGAACTGGAAGATATTGCCATTCGTTTAACCGATCATAAAAAATTGAGAAATTATTTCAATACCGGACCCGCTATAAATCCCGACGGAACCCAAATTGCCTTAATGTCCGACCGCAAGGGATATGCGGACATTTACCTGATTTCGGTTTCGGATGGAAAAGTTATAAAAAAGCTGGTAAGCGGGCAGCGGACTCCCGATCTGGAAGAATTAAAATGGTTAAATCCCCGTCTCAGCTGGTCTCCGGATGGAAAAAAAATTGTTATGGCTGTCAAGAGCGGTGCAAAAGATGCGTTAATAATTGTTGATACGAAGACAAAGAAGCGAAAAAAATATTCATTTGATGAATGTAATGAACTATTTTCCGCGGCATGGTCACCCGATGGCAAGCAAATAGCCTTTATCGGTCTGAACAATGATCGCACAGACCTGTACATGTTTCATCTGAAAAAGAAAAAGTTGACACGTTTGACGAATGACTGGGCGTCGGATTTCGAACCGAACTGGTCGCCCGACGGTAAAAAAATTGTTTTCGCATCACAACGCAATATCAATAATATTGATGTGAATTCTGATGAACTGACGAATTGGTCAACATCACCTTACAATCAAACAGATCTATATGTTTGTGATATAAAAACAGGGGAAATTAGTCAACTGACCGAAACCCCCTGGAACGAAAATTACCCTGCCTGGGCGCATACTCAAAATAAGATTATTTATACATCCGATGCTCACGGTATATCAAACCTCTATATCCTCGATCTTGATTCCAATAGCCACATTGCCGTAACGAATGCACTGACGGGAGTATTTCAACCGAGTTTGTCACAAGATGATTCCCGACTGGTTTTTGCAGGTTATTCAAATTCCGGATGGGATGTGTTTACAATAAGCAATCCGTTATCCATGATAGATGAACCAAAAACAATTAAACCAACTGTATTTGCTAACAGATTGGCGGAAATATGGGATAATCCGGAAGAAAATATTCGTTTTGACATACCCTCTCCGGAAGATGTTCAGCTATCTTACACTCATAAAGTAGGTGGAGAACAATCTTATACAAACTATATTTTTGCTCCAAATTATCAGCAAGTTCCAAGTCAAGTTCCTGATACTGTTGATGTCCCTGTGGACACGGTTAGTTATAAAGACGATAAAGGCGAATTCAAAGTTAATCCTTACAAGACCAAATTTACCCTGGATTTGATTGATAGTCAGGCGGGTTACAACACATTCTGGGGATTTCAGGGAACTACGGTTTTTGCCTTTAGCGATGTGTTAGGTGATCATCGCTTTACATTTGGAACGGAGATGTACATTAGTCTTGAAAATAGCGATTATTATCTGTCTTACCAGTACCTTGCGCGGCGTATGAATTTCGGTGTTACCGGATTTCATTCCGCTAACTTTTGGCAAATAAGTATGTTGGAGCTCTACCGCTTGAGGAATTATGGGTTTGATATCTCTGTTTCAAGACCGTTTTCCAGGTTCTCACGTGTTGAATTTGCCGCGACCTCCTATAATGTCGAGCAGAAACTTATTAATATTATGACCGGTCAGGAAGAATATAAGCAGATGATCCATACGATTCTGCCGAGGGCGGCATTTGTATTCGATAATACGCTATGGGGGTATTTTTATCCAATTGACGGTTGGCGCTGGAGACTGGATATGATGGTTAGTCCGAAATATAGTGAGAACAGCCTGGAATTTCAGAGCGTTCAAGCCGATATAAGGCGCTATTTTAAACTAAATCGTGAATATTCTTTTGGGATACGCCTGACCACCGGTTTGAGTGAAGGTAAAAATGCTCAGCGGTTTTTTCTCGGTGGGGAGATGAACTGGATCAATCAGCGCTATGCCAGAAGGCATAATATGTCC
>JAGLWX010000132.1 GCA_023133185.1 Fidelibacterota bacterium | reverse complement strand
GATGCATAAACTTTATAGACTGTTTCAAGGATTGCTTTCGCTTCGAAGGGTGAACATTGCATACCTTGAATTATTTCATTTAGAAATTGTTGGTTAAGTTGTTTTTTAGCAAGTCTGTCCCATTTTCTAAGGGATGAGTTGTTGATCATGATAGCCCCCAAGGTTTTTTCGTATGTCAATCTTTTGGGAAACTTCAGTTGCCCTTCGGGCTCCTTCCGTTTCCCAAATTGCATGTTACTGCATATCATAATCAAAATCAAACCTTCAATGTCATATGGCACAAATATAGGAGTCTCTTTGATGAAGGCGTCCCCTTGGGGAAATTTGTAACGGAGAAAGGAGCCGCCCCCTATCTGTCATTCCCTCAAGGAGGTCTCTGGTGAGATGAGGAGCTTGCGACGAAGAATCTCCGCACCACAATGTGATAGTTGTAAGGGAATAACCAATAACCAATAACCAATAAACCAATAACCAATGACCAATAAACCAATGACCAATGACCATCAACCATCAACCATTAACCAGCATCAAGTATCCAGCAACCAGCAACCAGTACTCCACTACTCCATTACTCCAGTTTACTATTTTTCTCAATCTGCAATCAAAAATCATCAATCTAAAATCTCCAATACTCCAGCTCCCCGGATTCCCCCTTAGAAGGGGGGCAGGGGGGATGTTGCCAATAACCAATAAACAAATCTATCCTGCGTCTTGTCCGGTGGGATGAAGTAATCTTTGCGAAAGTTCGTTCTTAGTAGTTCGAAAAAATACAAGTGAACACCGTAGATCTCTTTTAGACAATAGCTTTCGCAAAGTTATTCTTCCCACATCTTATTACCCTTATCCCAAATGCAATCTAAAATCTAAAATCAAAAATCTGCTATCTGAAATCCAGTGACCAGTAAACCAATGCCCAATGACCATCAACCAGCATCCATTTACCATCAGCCATTAACCATTTACCATCAACCATTAACCATCAACCATTTACCATAAGCCAACAACCAATGCCCAATGCTCAGCTGTTTTCCCCTTTTCTACCCGGTGCGCAAAAACCTAAGCAAACCTGTTTTCAATGGAACGAAGTGAAATCAAACAGGTTTTGCGGATTCAATTACATTCACAATAAAAAAACGAATTGACAATTACTATTGCCATTGAGTATATTTACTCAGTACAATGAGTAAAATGTAAAATGTTCAAAAGGAAGCAATACAAAGAGATAATAAAAAGAGTATCAGAACCGAGGCGATTTATTCAGGTAATCGCCGGTCCCCGGCAAACGGGAAAAACTACTCTTGTTCAGCAAGCGCTGGAATCTGTTTCAATCCCGTTCCGTTATGCCTCGGCGGATGAGCCGGCATTAAAAGACAACTTCTGGATTGAGCAGCAATGGGAAATTGCCAGAATGAGATTGAAAAGCGGAAAGATACATACGAAATATCTCCTGGCGCTTGATGAAATCCAAAAAATACCGGGCTGGTCCGAAACAGTGAAACGTTTATGGGATGAAGATACTTTAAGCGAAACAGATATTCACGTTATAATATTGGGTTCCGCGCCGCTATTATTGCAGCAGGGATTAACGGAAAGTTTAGCCGGCAGGTTTGAGATTATACCGGTATCGCATTGGTCATTTGACGAAATGCGCGCTTCATTTGATCTGGATATAGAGCAATATATTTATTTCGGTGGATATCCCGGTTCTGCTGCTCTGATTCATGATCAGCGGCGATGGTCGGATTATATCCTGAACTCACTTGTCGAAACAACGTTGTCAAGGGATATTTTACTGATGAAGCGAGTTGATAAGCCGGCGCTTTTACGTCAATTATTCTTTTTAGCTTGCAGCTATTCAGGGCAGGTGTTGTCCTATCAGAAAATGGTCGGACAATTGCAGGACGCGGGCAATACGACGACGCTTGCTCATTATCTGTATTTAATAAACGCCGCCGGATTGATAAGGGGCATTGAAAAGTACGCCGGACAAAAAGTTCGACAGAGGGCTTCAAGCCCGAAATTACAAGTTCTTAATACCGCGCTTATGACTGCCGGTTCCGCGCTTTCTTTGGAAAAAGCCCGTGAATATCCGGAATATTGGGGACGCCTCGTAGAGACGACTATCGGAGCGCATCTTGCCAATAATATCGTCGGGAAAAATATTGGATTGTTTTATTGGCGGGAGAGAGGTAAAGAGCTTGATTTTATTTTAGAGTGTAATAACGAGTTAATTGCAATTGAAGTAAAAAGCACAAAGAAAAAAAGTGCGTTGCCGGGGATGAAAGCATTTTCGGAAAAATTTAAAGTAAAGAAAAACCTTCTTATCGGAGCTCAGGGAATACCGCTGGAAGAATTTTTAACAATATCACCTGATTTGCTGTTTACTGCATAGAAGTTGTTTGAAAGTCATTGACGCACATGAAGTGAAGACGGGAGCAGGGGAGCAAGGGAGCAGA
>JAGLWX010000131.1 GCA_023133185.1 Fidelibacterota bacterium | reverse complement strand
ATAACCCGGTATTTTGCTTGTGGATTTTGGTTTGACAACTTATTTCTGTAATTGAGCCACTCGATGGCATTGATTGCTTCCGCTTTGGCGCTTCGTCTGTTGGCCCATTCGTTCTCTACTTTTTCAACCCATTTAGCAATGTGTAAGAATCCCCGGTGATTAAGACTCTCCGGACTTATCATCCGGTAGTTATTACCGTTCGGTTCAATCGGCAATACCATAAGGCGGTATTTCAGATGCCCGAAAGGAAGCAGGTCGGTGGATAGCAGCGTCGCATATAGAAAGCGGCTTTCTACATTGCCTTTCAGAATCAATCCCTGGTAGGCATCTTTCGCCATTTTCGCGGCGCGGTCGGCGGTCTCCAGCGGCGGCAGTTCCGGATTGAATCCCAATGTGGAGGGGCGGATCTTTACAAACCAGAAGGAACGCGGCACAATCGTGGCGCCTTGCGCGAATTTGGGTTTGTAGTAACTCGGTCCCGACAGTACGATATCTTTTCCCGTCGCCCAGTAGGAATGCTGACCTCGGATATTCAGAAAATACTCAACCGCTTCTGTTTGAAGCGTTTCTTCCGCCTCATATAGAGAAGCGTTCTTACGCTCCAGTTTTCCGCTGAGTGCTAATCCGGGGATGGGACCGTCTGCGCCGGACTGAAGGTCATCGGTTTTGACTTTCTCAGCCAGCAGAACACAGGAGGGCACTTTGAAAAGCGGCGATACCCCTTCGCAATCCCACAACTCCCGCCAGGTTAGGGTAAACCGCTTGTTTTCGAAAAATTGAAAGAACCGCCGGCGAATACCGTCGTGCTGATCCGCGCTATAAATACTTCTGGGCAGGACAAAGGCAATGGTTCCTTTTTCCTTCAGGTACAAATCCGCTGCCTTGATCAGAAATAAAGTCGCCACTTCGATATGGGTGATCAGTTCGCCGTGTCCCGTCAGCAGTTGATAATCTTTAGTGATCTGCTTTTTCAGAAATATTTGATATTCCGGCCACATATAGCGAAAAGCGATCCAGGGCGGGTTGCCGACAATCACATCGAATTTTTCCTTGAAAAACAGCGGTTTGTAGATGTTCTTTAAAATATATGCCCAGATGGTGTCGCGGTCTTCATCAATGAAATCTTTAAGCGTTTTTACAATTTCATAAAGCGCTTTGACCACATTGCTATTGTCCCGTTCCGGGAATTGCTGGGCGTTGAGAAAATTCCGGAATAATTCGAGATTGACGGATTGGTTTTTGTATTTTTCCGCAAAGTCCTTTGCCAGCGTGATTCCGTGGTCATAAAGGGCTAAATTATTTAGCAGGTATTCGCTGATATAGGCTGTTTTTGAGTCCAGGAGAATCGAATACTGGTGACCGTTCATGAATCTTTCCGGTAGCCGGATAGTATCAGCCAAATAGACTGGAATGGATATTTTGCCTTTTCTTTTACCGATTAAATCGCCCAGCGCCAGTATATAATTGGTCTTGGCGATGATCACCGCCAGGGGATGAATATCGGCGCCAATGACACTATCAAGAATATGATTAAGAGTTTTTTGAACATCGCCGAATATTTTCCGTTTTTCGTGAATTGTCAGATAGAGAAAAGTGCCCGAGCCGCAAGCCGGGTCGAGGATCGCGCCGTCGGGTTTTTCATTCAATACTTTTCGGACAATCCGGTGAGCCAGCCAGTCCGGTGTATAATATTCACCCAGGTCGTGCCGGGTTTCCGGGTCCACCAACTCCTGGTACAGCGATTTGAGAATATCTTCGGAAAGTTCGCGAATAT
Organism: Fidelibacterota bacterium; assembly: GCA_023133185.1. GTDB lineage: Bacteria > Fidelibacterota > UBA2242 > UBA2242 > UBA2242 > UBA9312. The sequence goes on along the minus strand of JAGLWX010000131.1, from coordinate 7,016 downwards.
TAAAATTTTGCAGTAAGCTAAAGAGCCAATGAATAATATTGATACCGATATCTTGTGCGTTTGAACGCGCGACCCAGGAAAAGAAATCTTCATCAATGTAGTTTTCAATGCCGTGATCTTTGAAAAGATGCCCTTCCAACATGCGAACAATTTCATCATCATCAGGCAGGCTTTCACTCCCGATCAAGCGCCACCAGGATAACAGTTTCGCCAATGTCGCCAGATAGGTATGCCGAATGAACAGTTGATCGTCGGCAATATTGGATCCGTAAACGATCGTAAGGTATTTTTTCCAGCTGCTAAAAACGACTTCAAAGGAGCTCTGAGTTTTGACGGTCTTCCAGAGGTCGCTTAAAGATTTTTGGACGGTTTGAAAAGCATGACTCTGTAATCCGAAATCGGCGACAATTCTTTCGCTGGTCGGGTGGAGGATTTCCTTTCTTAGAAAATAACGATCCAACCAGAAATAGATATCCCGGGCGTTTGTCTGAGTCCAGTCAATCTTTTCGAGAATATTCAGCGCAATATCATCCGGATTAAGATTTTCTATTGTTGAATCCTTCACGACAGGCGTATAGGTCATAAAGCGCACTCCGTCGGTTGCCATACCGATGAACGGAGTTCGTTTATCCGGTGGTTCGTTTGACCAGAGAATAGCGGTATAGCGTCGGATCTGTTCCTCGGCTTCTTCCAGATGTTTGGGAATATTGCGTTCAAATTCGATAACCAGATTACCGAAAAGATTATCGACACGTCCACGCAGAATACGGTCTTTTTTGGGAATCTTTATGTATTTCTCGATACCGCTGACATAATTATCGATGAAGTTCGGTTCGACGCCAAAGAGTTCCTGAGTCAGTATGGCGAAGCGAGTCGCCCGGGCGGATTCAGTCTGTTGATGTTCGACCTCTTGTATATATCGTTTAATGACCTTTTCCCATTGGAATGGTCTGGTATCCGGAATTCGGGTTGCTTTTTCTATCAGTTTAGACTTTTTCATTCGGTTCCAATCGAACCTTCCGAGGGTTTGAAACCTTCGCAAGGTTTTATTAATCGTCTGGCGATTTCAAAAGCTGCGGCGATACGAATAATTTTAACGTCAGATAAACCTTTTATGTTCAGCAATTTTTCAAGCGGTTGGTTAGATAGCTTTTCAAGCGAACCAAATCTGGCAAGAATATCTTCAGCGATTTTGCCAGCGGGTTTGCCTTTAATTCCGGAAGAAATCAGAATAGCCAGGAGTTCCTGTTCCGTCAGACTTTGCGCTCCTTTTTCTCTTAGTTTTCCGCCGGGATGTGACCATGTTTTTATCATTCCATATCTCTCTTAAGAATCAACCAACTATGACGGACTCAAGTTTTTTTCACTTGTTCCTGTTTAAGATTTAATAATTTACCGTCCGTAATTATTCCCATTCTATTGATTTTACTAAGCACTTGAAAAATAATACAAAAACAGTTTGAATCAAATAGCAACCGAATTAAAGACTGGGATATTTTCGCCGTGTCAAATGATGAAATTTATCAATGTCTGCTCGATCCTGGGCAGCTTCATTACAGGTATGCCAATCTTCGATAACCGATTGTTTTTCATCATTCCAATGGATCAAGCCTTTCTCCAACCATCGGTTAATTAAACCCAACGGTTTTATAACGTTGGTTTTGAATTCCTGTTTCAAAAAGTCTATTAGATCACCATCGACGGTGGATACATCATAATGGTATGTTGCGGCGCAAGCAGCGATATACCTGTCAGTCCTGCTCAAGTTAAAGAATGACCCGCTGCTTTGATTTATAACGGTATCGGTGTCGATTAAATTACTTATTAACTTAAAATTTCTCATTACACTTTCAGATTCTTCGATAGTGGTACCAAGAGATTTGATCTTTGATCTGAATACATTTCTCCAGGGATATTTTGTCTTAAATTTTTGCTTTCTGGTAAATTCTTCGTACACTTTCCTGATGGTGACACACTCATAACGCTCATCGGCAAACATCTCCGGAGCAATACGAATCAGCATTAAGACACTGCAAGTATCACATAAAACAACCATTATGAATTACTATTTCGATCTGAGTTTTTTCATCTGAAGCATTTCATCCCTGATGGAAACCATATCCAGATAACTTTCCATACTAAATATTTCACCCAGTTTTCGCTGATTAAGATTTTCCACCTTATCTAACAGAATATCAAAAAATATCGGGCTTAAATTCTGATAGTTTTGAAGAAATTGGCGGACATTGTCCGTTTTACTCAGTACTTCTCCGATTTTTGGAAAATTCTTCTTCAGGTTTGTATCAGCGCCGCCATAAGATAGATCAAACTCAGAATGATTATCCTTTATCCGTTTGATAATACCACATATGGCATGATGGTTTGTCTGTGAAAATTGTTTTAGAATATTTATCTGATTTGGCGGATCTAAATCCACGATCATCTCATATATCTGTTTAATATAAGTCTCTGGAAATTGAGTATAGCTAGCCACAATATCGCAAAATTCCTCCTCTTCATCATCGACAAATAACTTTTTACTCTCATTGCGAATAGCGTGAACAGATTCATGCAGAAGAGGAAATATTAGATCCAGAACGTTAGTTTTTAAATCAACAAAAACGACCCTGTGTTCAAATATTCTGGTATAAAAAGCATACAGTCGGGATACCGGAAAATCCCGAAAAATGACATGAATATCCAAATTTTCGAGAAGTCTGAATACCTCTTTGTAATCCATAGGCTTATCAGAAGATATTTCAACGGCTTTTCGCAATTTATTGGCTATTGTTTTGGCGGTTTCCGGACTTCGATTGCTAATTTTTAGAGTTGGATGAATTGTACTGGCTGATTTATCACGAAAAGGGTTTTGTATTCCTTGGCAAGTTCAGCCAGCTGAACTTCATGTTCAGGTTTGATTTTGGCTTTTCGCCTAGTTCTGTAAACAGGCATTTGAATAGCGACATCTTCACCCTTAATAAACAGATCGTCGGGGTCCAGGTTCAGAATGTCGCAAAGAGTAATCAGATACAATCCTTTTGGGACCTGTCCTTTAATCCAATCGTTGACTGCCTGACGGGATACTCCGATTTGTTGGGCTAATTTGGTAATAGAAAGCCCTCGTTCGTCCGATTTTTTCTTGATTATTGAGCCTTCCCATATCATAGCGTCCCCCTTTTTTAACATACTTTCATATGAAATGAATGATATATGTAAACTAATCTTTACATATTGCATATAAAATATACAATATTGAGATATTGTTGTAAAGATTAATTTGCATGGCTCAATCCAATAATTTCTACAATGAGTTCTACTTATAGTCTGTTTTCCCGCATTTCGGACAGGGTGGTAATCTGTCTGAGTCATCATCCAGTACGACCTTCTGTCCGCAATTTTTACAATAATACGTTCCTTTTCCTGGATTTTCACCTGTCGTTGGCATAGTGATCCTCCTTAATTTTACTTTTCCTTCCTCTCCCCTTTAAAGGGCTTCTTATCGCTCTTTTGATCCATAAGCCGTTTAAACCTGTCAGGTTTATAAATTGGATTTTTCGCTATGATTGCCTCCTTTTTCCAGCCTCCCGGAGGTTCGGAACCTCCGGGAGGATTTTCACATTCATTTAGCCCTATTCACTGTCGTCCGGTCTGAGTACCTAACGGAACTGGAATATTCACTTCCCATTGCACCGGTTGCAGATTCTCAATATCAAATGACCAAAACTCTGCCCGCACAAACTGACCGTGTTTGGAATTTAGAATTGTAATTTGACCGCAACATTATAAGTACATCAGAAATCCAAAATTCAATGAACAGTTAATTTGTCTTGAATCATATTTATATTGATAAGCGTTCTGTTCACCTTCTATGATATCATTATTTTCATAAAAAGATTGGTATAATGAAGCGGTTCCGGATATCCTGAAACTGATTTTCGGAGTGATATAATACTGGTATCCCGGCATAATTGAGATATAGATACTCTCATTAAGATTCTCGACTTTCTTATAATCAGAGATCTTGTTATCACTCTTTATATTTGTATATTCTGACGACGCCGACAGATAGACGTATGAACGACTGTTCATCTGATAGTTCAATCGGCAACCAAGTGTCGCCTGTATTCTTTGGTTTTCCGAACGTTCGCTGGACTCGTTAGAATAGTCATAATCATGGCCCGAACGTTCCGAAGTATAATCATATTTCGATGAATAACTGCTATAATTTAATGCCAGCCCGCTCTCGTACCATACATGCCAGTTTAAGATCGAATTGTGATCCACACCTATTCCTACGGATGGTATCCAGGATATACTTTCTGAGTTCGATATATGTTTTTCTTCATTCTCAGAGAGCAAACTTTCAATGACCGGTACATTACTGTCGTTGAAATAAAACCGGTATTGATCTTCCCGGGTAAGAATATCTGATTTACGTCGCGATCGGTCTTCCTTATAAGCAAGATTAAAGTAAAATCGTGTACCAAAATCACGACTGGCGTACAAAGGATTATTCAGGTACACATCCTGAACAATGGCAAAGGGTGACGAAGAGTGACTGTCCAATACATCAATTGACGTTAAGTAATCATAAATTTCGGATAATGCTTCAATAGTTCTTATTCGATAATCATAATGATAAGAAGCCATATGTTTCATGACGATCAGGGCAAAGCGATCAAACTCCGTCTCTGTTAGCTCATTCTTCAGCGTACCGGTTTTCTTTAATTGGTCAATAATTTCCATTGCCTTGGCGGCATAGCTGCCGTCGTAAATTCGTCCATGGAATAATCGCATAGTGAGCCTCGCCGATTCCGAGACACGATTATATTCAGCATCTTCTTCCTGATCCCGGTAAAGGTAATTATTATAAGTCTCCCATAATTGGTTCCTGATGAGTGAATTTCGATGAACTGTATCATTATAGTAATTGCCAATCAGTGATACACCGAATTGATCCAACAAATATTCATTGTAGGTCAGATCCGCTGAAAGATAAGGTTGAACTGTTTCATAGGAATATTTCTCTTTTGTGATCAAATAGGGTTCCGGATCTTCATATTTCCGGTCATCAGCGGAATTTCGCCAATTTTTTCCATAATCATATCGAGCAGTCAGATAACAAAACATCTCTCTTTTGGGACGGATGAGGCGATAATTAAAATTAATCCTGGGTCTGATAGAAACATTATAGTTATCCCTTGATTCATTACTTTTATTCACTAATGTTTCATTCATGCGGGTTTGAAATCCCTGCTCCATATCATTTGAATAGGTATTCCCGGACAGCTGGAAAGCGACCTGCCAGGTTGTCAGTGAATCCGGCAAAAATCGGGTAATGATATTTTCATCAGCTATACCGGGTATAACCATGGTTGCAAGTAATATAATCATCATTGTTTTTTTCATTGTGTCTCTCTTTCTATAAAGCTTCAAATTCCTCCGGCAGGAGGGTTTAACATATTGGAATACCATCTATATATTACCGAACAAGCAAACGCGAAATCGATTAGATGAATGGACTTTGAATTAGGGATTTTAGTCATTGGAATTTGCTTGTTATTTGGGTTTTGTTATTTGTTATTTCTTTTTCCGTAATATCTGAAATCCAGCATAATCTCCCAAAGTACGGAGATACACTTATTTGAACGTTATAAATGTCAGGCGGAATACAGGATATATTTCTCCGGTTGTCTCTCCAGGGAAGTTCCATGGTAAAACAAGAAAAATGACGGAAGAAGAGGATTCCTTCCGTTCCGTGATCCGACTTGCGTAAGCGGACCGGATTTACTGTCAGTTCATTGCCGTCAGGAGCAGTTTTATCTTGCATAAAATCTCTGCCTAAGCATTTTTTTATGAAATATTTCAAGACTTTTCAAAAAACCCGCTGAGTCGAAAACCGGGCGGTTTTTCACTCAACGCTACCACCCCTAAGTGAGAGTTAAAATAAGACAGTAATTAATTTAATACAACTCATTTTCTAAATTTATACGAAATCGATATAAACCCATTCCGCGTCGCTCCGGGCCAGTAATAGGCATAATATCCACCCCATTCATAGCCGTACCCGTAGGTTGAATAAAGACGATTCAGAATATTATTCACCTTACAATTGACCTCAATATTCTTAAATACATACCGGATGCCGCCGTCCAACAGCCCAAAAGCATCATTGGTTCCGAAGTTTTGTTTGTCGAGATACTGTTCTCCCACATAGCGCATATTGATAAAAAATGTCAGATGATCAACCGGATTCAATCGCAGACTACCGTTAAATAATATCGATGGAACATTAGGAATAATTTTATCCTTCCAGTCACCGCTCTGAAAAATATGCTGACTGACACTGCTGTTCAGGTTCAATGCCCAGAATGATGACGGCTGATAATTCAGTTCCATCTCAATTCCCTGGTGCAATGTTGCGTCAGAATGATAATAGATGTACTCTCCCTCTTGTTCAACATCGATATTTTTCAGCTGCTCGTTTTTATAATTAATTCTATACAGGTTCAGGTCGAACTCGAATTGCCGGCTTCGATAATTGCCACCTAATTCATAATCGTTTATCAATTCAGCTGACGCCTTCAGGGGAGCGCTCCATACATCATCGGCTTCGATGATCTGATCGTCTGCCGGTTCGCGCTGGGCTTTCCCGTAATTCGCAAAGATGGATAACTCATTGGTGAACGAATAAATCGCGCCAAAGCGTGGATTTACGAATTTCCACACCGCATCCAATTGATACCCGACGGCATGTCCGATTGTCTTCTGATTCATATTCCAGTGAATATATTGATACTGCAGATCGGCAATTAGTTTTAATTTTTCCAGCGGCTCGAAAGCAAAATGAGCGAAACCTGTGGTGATCAATTTTTCACCAATATAGTTATAATACCGATACCAGTCTTCGGAAATTAAAGACGATAAATCAGTATCTGAGAAATCAGCGATTTCACCGTAATGATCACCGGTATAGGAACGAATCTCACCGCCGATATCCAGTCGATATTTATTAC
>JAGLWX010000130.1 GCA_023133185.1 Fidelibacterota bacterium | reverse complement strand
AACCCTACTTATGGGTAAAGATAAGCTTTGCTAAGGGGGAATTATATGGACTCCCCTCTAAAAAGAGGGGTACGGCTTTAGCCGGGGGGTGTGTTATCCCTTCTAATAAGTTGAACGAAGGGAAATCCCGTATCTTCAAGGAGGGTTATCCGAAGGACGGGGTGTGTTACTCTCTAAAGTCAGATCCACCATTTAATAAAACACTCTTAATTTTCATTCCATTTTCACAGAATATTTTTAACTTTGTAGCCTTAAGGAAAAATTGACATGACAAAAAGGCTATACTTCTTATTTCTATTCCTGTCAATCTCGATACTGCAATGTTCATCCGACGCTTATTCGGATTGGCGGGCTGACCGGATTCACCGACAAATCCTGACCCTGGATTCACATACCGATACTCCCATGGACATGCTGCGCTGGGATGCCGACATCAGTCAGAATCTCGACGGCACACCCTGGGATGGAAAAGTCGATTTGCCGCGCATGCAGGCGGGTGATCTGGATGCTGTATTCTTTGCTGCCTGGGTCGGTCAGGGACCGCGAACACCGGAAGGCAATCGGAAGGCAAACGACAAAGTCAAACGAACAATTCAGGCGATTCACAATGCCGTTGAAGCCAACAGTGATCGTGCCGAGCTGGCGCTGACTGCCGATGATGCTTGCCGTATTGAGAAAACAGGCAAACGCGCCATTTATATCGGTATTGAAAACGGTTATGCCATTGGAAAGGATCTGAATTCAATCAAGACATTTTACGATATGGGCACCCGTTATATCACGCTATGTCATGTTAAAAATAACGACATCTGCGATTCATCCAACGATACTACCGAATATGGCGGCTTGAGTCCTTTTGGCGAAAAAGTTGTGCGGGAGATGAACCGGCTGGGCATGATCGTAGATGTTTCCCACGTTTCCGATGCTGCTTTTTATGATGTTTTAAAACTATCAAAAGCGCCGATTATTGCTTCACATTCCTGTGCCCGTGCCATCTGCGACAATCCCCGCAATCTCAGTGACGAAATGCTGCGGGCGCTTGCGGAGAAAGGCGGCGTTATCCAGGTTGCCATATATACGGATTACGTCAAAACTCCAAAGTCCAATCCCGAACGTGAAGCGGCAGAGAAAGCCTTCAATGAAAAATATCCTGATTACAACGATATGACAGAAGAGGAGAAGAAATCGGTCCTGCTCGAATGGTACGAAATAGATAAAAAGTATCCCCGTAAGCTGGCAAACGTTGCCGATTTTGTTGATCACATCGATCATATCGTTAAAGTTGTGGGAATAGATCATGTGGGCATAGGCACTGACTTTGACGGCGGCGGTGAATTAAATGGGCTGCGGGATATCAGCCAGATGCCGAATATCACACGGGAGCTGCTTAAACGAGCTTACTCAAAAAAGGATATTGGCAAAATTTGGGGGCTGAACTTTCTCCGTGTTTTTAGTGAAGTGGAGCAGGTCGCCGGGACCAGGAATAAATAAATTTATACTTAATGACCATTCGAATCTTGGAGTAATAGTGAAAAATTCCCGCTTATTGATTTTGATTGCTGCTTTACTTATGAATTTGCACGCTGAAACTTATAAAAAAGTTCAAATATATTTTTCCAGCCGCACAGAACTAATGGAGATTTTGCGATCGGATCTGGCTATCGATCATGCTGAAATCAGCCCGGACAATTCAATTATCGTCTTTCTCAGCTCGGCAGAATATCTGCGTTTACAGCAGCTTGGACATCGTCATAAAGTATTGATAGAGGATTGGGACAGCTATTACAAAAACCGTAAAAAATTAACTCCGGTAGAAAAACAGGTTCAATTGGAAAAAACCGAACGGAAATACGGCGTTACCGGGTTCAAGTTCGGTTCCATGGGCGGATTTTATACATTTGCTGAAATTGTCGCCGAGCTGGATTCCATGCGATCAAATTACCCGGATTTAATCAGTGAAAAATTTACAATCGGACAAAGTCACGAGGGGCGTGAACTCTGGATGGTAAAGATTTCCGACAATCCCGATCATCAGGATGAAGACGAGCCACAGGTCTGTTTTGACGCCCTGCTCCACGCCCGGGAAGGCGCTTCCATGGCAACGATCATGTATTTCATGTATTATTTATTGGAGAATTATGGGACCGATTCCGTCGTAACCTACCTGGTCGATAATCGTGAAATTTATTTCGCACCATGTCTGAATCCCGATGGATACGAATATAACCGTGAAAAAAAGCCCAATGGCGGCGGCATGTGGCGTAAAAATCGCAGGAACAATGGCGACGGCAGTTACGGGGTTGATTTAAACCGCAACTTTGCCTACGCCTGGGGCTATGATGATAACGGCTCCAGTCCGAATCCCACCAGCAATGTTTATAGGGGACCCTCCGCTCTCTCCGAACCGGAAACAAAAATTTTTGCAGATTTCGTCAAAACCAAAGAGATAAAGACCCACATCAATTATCATAGCTACAGCAATCTTATTCTCTATCCCTGGGGCTATACCGGTAAGCAATCTCCCGATTCAATTATTTACCGGGAATATGCTGACGATATGAGTAAATATAACGGCTACCGCTATGGAAACAGCATTAACGCCATCGGTTATTTATCAAATGGCACGGAACGGGACTGGATGTACGGTGAACAGACTGAAAATAAAAATAAGATATTCTCCTTTGTTTTTGAAGTCGGATCGGCTGCTGACGGATTCTGGCCCGATGAAAACCGTATCATCCCGCTGGCGGAAGAAAATATTGGAGCCAACCTCTACCTCTGCTGGATTCCACAAGGATTGGCTGCTATTGCCGGTCACAATTTTCAACAGTCCGTCTTTTTACCCGGTGATTCCGTTAATCTGCAAATAGTCGTCAAAAACCGGGGACTTGAATCTATTGATGACATCCAGGTAAAATTAACACCCCTGTCTCAATATTTAGACATAGCTGAACCCGCTCAGAATGTTGCGCCTCTGAACGTTTGGCAAAGCGACAGTATCGATTATCAGTTATATATCCACAGCGATGCGCCGGCAGGTGAGTATCTCAGGCTGGTTGCCCAAACCAGGTATCAAAATCTGTTAATAGATACCGATACTATTGGCTTTTTTATCGGTTCTCAATTTGCTGTTTTTGCAGATTCCGGCGATTCTCTTTCCCGCAATTGGACAACAATAAACAGCGCCTGGAAAACGACGACCAACTCTTACCATAGCTTTAACAGCTGCTATACCGATTCATCTACCGGTACATACGCCGCTAATGCAAACGTCGTCATGACTTTAACAAATCCGATTGACCTTTCCGGCTATCCCAATCCCCGGCTGACCTTTTGGACTTCCTATGAAATTGAAAGCAACTGGGATTGCGGGCTGGTGCAGGTCAGTACCGACAACGGCAGTACATGGTCGTCTCTGAAAGGACAATACACGACGCCCGGTTCCGGTAACGGTGCACAGCCAAAAAATGTACCGGTTTATCACGGCTTCCAGACCAATTGGATTCAGGAAGATATTGACCTCAGCGCCTACCAGGACCGGCAAATTCTCCTGCGATTCTTCCTGAAATCCGACAATTATATCGAATATGACGGCTGGTATATCGACGACATTTCGATCTATTATTACAGCGTTTCAGGCATTGAATCACAATCACTAACGGATTTTACATTCAAGCTCCGGCAAAACTATCCAAATCCTTTCAACCCGGAAAGCCGCATCGAATATGTTCTCCCTGAAGCAGGGCTTGTCCGGTTGAGCATCTATAATATTCTGGGTGAAAAAGTCGCTGAGCTGGTGAATGATTATCAGCCAGCCGGAAATCATTTTGTCAATGTCAATATTCAGTCGATTCAACCGGTTCTGTGCTCCGGCATTTATTTTTACACTCTTCAATCCGGGAATTATTCTTTGACCCGTAAAATGATGATCCTGAAATAGTATCAAAATTTTTCGAACACTAATAAATCGGCGAAGTATCATGGCTCAATTAAAAACTAATCTATCGAATATCGTTTCCAGGTTAAAATCACTGTTAGATCCGGAAGCAATCGGCTTCATGGTAAAGTACGGCATCACACCCGACCGGGCATATGGCGTAAAAATCCCCGAACTACGCCGTATCGCAAAATCATACCGCAATGACCACGAACTGGCAATGGCGCTATGGAATCATAATACACGGGAAACCCGCATTCTGGCTACTATGGTCGATGACCCAAAGCAATTGACCGAAAAGCAGATGGAATCCTGGGCGATGGAATTTGACTACTGGGAAATCTGCGATCAATGCTGCATGAATCTTTTCGAGAAAAATTCTCTGGCATGGCAGAAAGCCATCGAGTGGAGCACAAATCCCGATGAAGGTAAAAAACGGGCTGCGTTTGTGTTGATGGCGCGCCTGGCAGTCAGCGATAAAAAGGCAACTGATGAAAAATTCGAACCGTTCTTTCCGCTAATCGTTCGTGAATCGACAGACGAACGCAACCTTGTCAAAAAAGCCGTCAACTGGGCACTGCGTCAAATCGGCAAACGGAATATAGCGTTAAACCGGCAGGCTATTCAGGTGGCGGAAAAAATCGTCACATTGGATTCCAAAAGCGCCCGCTGGATCGCGACGGACGCTCTGCGAGAATTGAAAAGTGAAGCCGTTCAGAAACGGCTGAAAAGCTAAGCCTATTTCAAAAATACCATCTTTCGACTCTGAATAAAATTCTCAGCTTTGCATCGAACCAGATATATTCCAGCACTTATCAGTATCCCCCTATCATCTTTACCATCCCAACTGATGACATGATGTCCTGCATTCTGGGACTTATTTACTAGAGTCCGAACTTCCCGCCCAAGAATATCATAAATGATAATTTTAACCTTACTGACTTCCGGCAAATCATAAGCGATTGTCGTACTGGGATTAAAGGGATTCGGGTAATTGGGATATAAGCGGAAATTGTTAGGACTAACATAAACATCCTGAAGCATTACAGGCTCACCTGTTTGAACCCAACTATCCGGCATTGTTGAATGGATATTGCTTTCAATACGCCTGCCATTATTAGAATTACCATTATCAAAGGCAGTTATACTGTATAAATAGTCTATACCATTTTCTACAGTCAGATCAATAAATTCATGAACTACAGTTGGATTATCGATGCCCTGACCGCATTTGAAAACAAGGTCAAAAATATTTTCCGCTCTTTCAGTTTTCCGGTAAATCCGGTATCCGGCAAAATCGGGATAGGTTTCTGCGCTGTGATCCCATTTAAGTTTGATGCTGTTTGTATCCGACAAAACCTCAAATGTCATTGGCGGTTGAGGTGCATCAGAAATAGAAAACCCGGAATCAT
>JAGLWX010000013.1 GCA_023133185.1 Fidelibacterota bacterium | reverse complement strand
CCGGCTTCCGGTCCCGGAATGGTTTCAATAATCGTCTCGAACAGTGGTTGGAGATTTTCAGAACCGTCATTAAGATCGCGATGGGCGATACCCAATTTTGCCTGGGTGTACAAAATTGGAAATTCGATCTGATGGTCACCGGCATCCAGATCGATAAAAAGATCGTAAACTTCATTAACGACTTCTTCAATGCGGGCGTCACGACGGTCAATTTTATTGATCACCAGGATCATTGGTAGTTTTTTAGCCAGGGCTTTTTTGATCACAAAACGGGTTTGGGGCAGCGGACCTTCGCTGGCGTCAACCAATAGAATGGCGCCGTCCACCATATTCAGACCCCGCTCCACTTCACCGCTGAAATCGGCATGTCCGGGAGTATCGATGATGTTGATCTTATGATGTTTATACCGGATCGCCGTATTCTTGGCGTTGATTGTGATGCCCCGCTCGCGCTCCAGGTCCATATTATCCATAACCCGGGTTTCCACAAATTGGTTTTCCCGAAAGATGCCGCTCTGTTTCAGCATTCCATCTACCAGGGTTGTTTTACCGTGATCTACATGGGCGATAATTGCAATATTGCGAAATTTATCTTTTCTCATTCTTTATTGTATCCTTCCTGAAAATAACGAGCGGCAAATATACGTGATAAAACCTGATTATCCAACGATATAAAGATACATAACGATGTCTTTTCCCCGGTAAATCACTCACTAAACTTCTAATTTTCGCCCATGAAAGAGAATTTTCGATAGCGTCACTATCATACTGTCTGTGAGTCGTCAGGCGGGCAATTAATTGGGTGGAACAGACAAGGTTGTTGTCGCCGCCACCGACTAAAGTAGGGAATTGGGAGAGTGTACCTCATCCACCGAATAAATTCCCCAGGGGGACAGGCGGCGGTTAATGTTTTAATTGTCTTATTATCAGCAGAATTTCCCATCGTATCATTCCAAAGGTTAACCACCCAATTCATTGGGTGGCCGACGAATCCCCAACTACCTCCCCGCTTGCCTCTTTGAGGAATTCATTGGGGAGATTAACCGGCTAAAGTCCCGATGCCTTGGGGTAAATGGATGAAGAAAAGCTGAAATCACTCCGAATTTGTGAGAGTCCCAAATGGCTTGCAAAAAGCATTGCTACTTTTTATTCCAAAAAGTCTTAATTTATCGTCATTGAACATGGAGACAATTCAAAATTACAATATGAGGGCATAATGAAAGGATATTTTACATTTGTACTACACAGCCATTTACCCTATGTGATCAATCACGGCGAATGGCCCCATGGAATGGACTGGCTCTACGAAGCCGCGGCGGAGACTTATGTGCCGTTGCTGAAAGAATTCGATGCCTTGGTTGCAGAAGGCATCAGCCCGAAAGTGACTCTGGGAATTACGCCGATCTTAGCTGAACAATTGGCGTCGGAAAAATTCAAATACGGATTCATTCACTACTTAGATCAAAAGATTGAAGCCGCCCGTGAAAATAAAGTCGAATTCGCGAAAATAAAAAATGCGCATCTTGAAAAAGTCTCGGTTTTCTGGGAAGAATATTATACGGATATTAAAAACATCTTTATTGATACCTACTCCAGGAACGTTCTCGCAGGATTTCGGAGACTACAGGATGATGATCACCTGGAAATAATTACCTGTGCAGCAACTCACGGTTACTTTCCATTGCTTGGTTCCGATGAAGCAATCGACGCCCAGGTTCGGGTTGGCAAGGAAAGCTACAAGCGGCATTTCGGACGGGACCCGAAAGGCATGTGGTTGCCGGAGTGCGCTTATCGACCCAGCTATGAATGGTCGTCGCCGATCACGGAATATCCTAAAAAGTTTCATCGTAAAGGCGTGGAAGAGTTTTTATATAAATATGATATCCAATACTTCATTGTTGATAAGCAACTTATCATGGGCGGCAAAGGGAAAGGCGTCTATATTGACCGTTTTAGTTCATTGAAGCAACTCTGGCAACAGTTTGAGAAAAACTGGCAACCCACAGATGAAATCAAAGAGCGTTCGATTTACGAAAATTATCTGGTTACATCAACCGGAACTGGTCGAGCCGCCGTCGCTTATGGTCGGCATGAGGAATCGGCGTTACAGGTCTGGAGTGGTGAATACGGATATCCCGGTGATGGTCGATACCTGGATTTTCACAAGAAACATTATCCCGGCGGTCATCGCTTCTGGAAAGTGACCAGCGCCAAAGCCGATCTTGCCGATAAAATGGAATATTATCCTGAAGATGTGGAAGAAGCCCTGGAAAATCAGGCGTCGCATTTTGTTGAGATTCTGCATGAATATATTAACGGTCATTATGATAACGCCGGTAAAATTGGCATTCTGACAGCGCCTTTTGATACGGAGCTATTCGGACACTGGTGGTTTGAAGGAACACGCTGGCTTGGAAAAGTCATCAGAAAATTAAATTCGAGCGCCGATGTAAAAAAAGTCACTCTCGGAGAGCATCTCCGCGAGAATCAACCATCAGTATCAGTTTCGCTGCCGGAAGGTTCCTGGGGACAAGGCGGCTTTCACTATATCTGGTTAAATAAATGGACGGAATGGACCTGGAAGCATATCTATGCTGCCGAAGACCACATGACCGAGCTCGCCAACACATACAAAGACACCAAAGACGAAACCCTGCGCCGTCTCCTGAATATTATGGCGCGGCAGCTGCTGCTGTTGGAAAGTTCCGACTGGCAATTCCTGATCAGCACCTGGAGCGCAAGAGATTATGCGGAAGACCGAATTGCCGTGCATGATGAAAGGATCAAGAACATCGATAAAATTCTGAAAGAATACCTGGAAAATAAAACGCTGGATGAAGGCGCCGAGGAATATCTCCGGAGAATCGAGCAGGATGATGAGATATTCCCCGATTTGGATTTCAGCTACTGGTGTACACTGAAAGATTGATTATTTCAGAAATTATATTCAACTAACACTATGATGAAAATCTTATTCGTCTCAGCCGAAGTTTACCCCTTTTCCAAAGTCGGCGGACTGGGCGATGTTGCCGGCGCATTACCGGGAGCTCTTGCCAAAACGGGTGTTGAAATTGTAGTTGTTACGCCCGCCTATGGAACAATAGACAGACAGTCACACAATCTTGAAAGCAGCCCTTACCGCTTTTCGGTTCAACTGGAAAATGAGACCGTGGATTGCGGTCTTTCAAGATGGATATCGCCCGGACATTCGAATCACCGGGTTTATTTTATTGAAAACGAACAATATTTCGGATCACGGCGTATTTATGAAAATAAAAGCGGTAAACCATACGATGATAACGACAAACGATTTCTCCTGCTGTCAAAGGCGTCCCTGGAAATTTGCAAAGTTCTCCACTGGATACCCGATATTATTCACTGTCATGATAATCACACAGCGCTGATTCCGGTATATTTAAAAACCCGGTCTTCGGATTATTTGCAATTCCGAAAAACAAAGACGCTATTGACATTACATAATATTGCCTACCAGGGAATTGTGGACATGGAGCGGCGGGGGATTTATAAGCTGCCGGATGAACTCTTCAATCCCACGGCTCCGATGGAGTGGTATGGGCAGATCAACCCGCTCAAAGCCGGAATCGTTTTTGCCGACGCCATGAGTACGGTCAGTCCGACTCATGCAAAAGAAATAACGACCGATGAGGTGTTAAGCGCCGGACTGAAGAGCGTAATACATGAACATCAACAGCATG
>JAGLWX010000129.1 GCA_023133185.1 Fidelibacterota bacterium | reverse complement strand
ATTCACCGGTATATATTGGATATCGTTTTTGCTACACGGGAACCTGAATCCTATGACTTAGCCGATCTCGCCGATCTGATTCAAATGGGCGCATCGCCCCGGGCGTCAATCTTTCTGGCGATGACCAGCAAGGCGAAAGCGTTTATTGAGGGTAGAGGATATGTAACACCCGAGGATATCCGGGATGTTATGTGGGACATTCTCAGGCACCGAATAATCCTGACTTTTGAAGCGGAAGCTGAGGAAGTAACGGTGGAACAGATCATTCGCCGTACTATTGATAAAGTAGAAGTCCCATAGGTTTTAAATACTTATTTCTTTTTTGGGGAAGATCACTCGCGGGACATGTCGAAACCGGCTGGTAGTGAACGAAAATGACCTTATAAAATGATACCTAAAGAGATTCTAAAAAAAGTCCGTTACATTGAATTGCATACAAGGCATCTCGTAAATGACGTGTTTAGTGGAGAGTATCATTCGGTGTTTAAAGGTCAGGGGATGGAGTTCGCGGAAGTTCGGGAATACCAGTATGGCGACGATATCCGCGCCATCGATTGGAATGTCACGGCGCGGTATAACCACCCTTATGTGAAAGTGCTTGAAGAAGAACGTGAATTAAACGTCATGCTGATGGTTGATGCATCCCGCTCCGGCGCTTTTGGTTCTTATGAAAAGTTTAAATCGGAAATAGCGGCGGAGATATGCGCACTTATAGCCTTTTCTGCCATTAAAAATAATGATAAAGTTGGCTTGTTGATTTTTACCGATGAAGTCGAGAAGTATATTCCGCCCAGGAAAGGCAGAAGTCACGTTTTAAGAGTTATTCGGGAACTCCTGTATTTTAAACCTCAATCCACTCAAACTAATATCGCCAACGGACTTGAGTATTTGTTAAAAGGGCTGAAACGACGGTCTATTGTGTTTATTGTCTCGGATTTTGACGACGATAATTTTATTAAGCCGCTTCGGGTTCTGAATCGGAAACACGATGCAGTTGCCATACAGATACTGGATAAACGGGAAAAGGATCTGCCTCCAATTGGCTTGGTGAAAATGCGAGATGCTGAAACGGGCGATGAGATATGGGTCAATACGCTGGATAAGCAATTTATGAAGTTGTACTCGGATTATATTGGTGAAAAACGAGAAAAGTTCTCGAAAGAAGCTAAAATGATGGATTTGGATTTGATTCAAATCGATACTGCCGAATCATATGTTGAACCCTTAGTCCGGTTTTTCAAAATGCGGGAGAGAAGATTTCGGTAAATAGATGATACCAGAGGATATGACTAAAAAATTACTTCGATTTCTGTTACTATTTTTTATTGCTATTTCAATCTTTGCGAATACAATTCCAATAACCGTCGAATCCTCTCTCGATACAACCATTGCCACTATTGGTGATAGAGTTCATTTAGTAATTTCATTACAATATCCTACCGGGGCGCGGTTTGAATTACCGAAGGTCGAAAAACGTCTGGGCGAATGGGAAGTAATCGATCAGCAATTAAGCAGCCCACGTAAAATAAAAGGCGGTTTTCAACAGACCTGGGAATTGGAATTAACAGTCTTTGATACCGGCAAAGTGATCGTCCCGGAACTGGAAATACAAGCGTACAGTTCAGAAGATACAAGCCGGGTATTGCAGTTTAAAACCGATGAACAGATTGTTGACGTCATATCGGTATTACCGCCGGGGACTACTGAACCAAAAGATATTAAACCGCCATTTCCTATTCGTACGATTATTCCCTGGAATTATGTAATATTTCTATTTCTATTTTTGATTATTATTGTGAGCGGCGTCATCACCTATCGACGGTGGAAACAGAAACAACCGCCAATTCCGCTGGATGAAGACTATCTCGAAGCGCCTCATCTTGTCGCCTTTCGCAAACTGAATGAACTTCGTGAGAGGCAATCTCGAAGTGAGGATGAGATTCGGTTCTTTTATTTCAGGATGTCTGAAATTGTCCGGGAATACCTTGAACGGCGATACTTTATTAAAGCGCTGGAAATGACGACCCGCGAAATCCTGGAAGCCTTTCATGCTTTGGAGATTTCAGAGATTATTGCATTAGAATATACACAACTTTTTGGAAGTCTCGACTTGGTCAAGTTTGCCAAACAGATACCCGAAACGAGTGAAATGGTTTCCTTGTGGGACTTAGCATATGATTGTATTGATAAAACCAAACGTGAACCCTTTTTAAATAGGAGGTCATCTTGATTGAAGTTCGAAATCTGGTGAAACACTATGGAGATGTAAAAGCCGTGCAAGACATCTCCTTTTCAGTGAAAAACGGCGAGATTCTGGGGTTTTTAGGCCCTAACGGAGCCGGGAAGACGACGACACTGAAAGTCATAACCGGATATTTATCACCGACATCGGGTAATATCTTCGTCGATGATTACAATGTTATCGAAGATTCGATGGAAATTCGGAAAATGATTGGTTATTTACCCGAAATGAACCCGCTGTATCATGATATGGA
>JAGLWX010000128.1 GCA_023133185.1 Fidelibacterota bacterium | reverse complement strand
GAAAATAATATTTATTCGCTTTCGAATTCCAGCAAAAAGGTCATTGAAAAACTTGATGACCGTATGGTGGCGAAGGTGTTTTTCTCAAAAGACCTGCCGGGACAGCTGGCAAATTCGCGACGCTATCTCCAGGATCTGCTTGAAGAATACGAAGCCTATTCCAAAGGTCGCTTCCATTTTGAGTTCATCGCACCCGATCAGAACGAAGACGCCCGAACCGAAGCCCGAAATTATGGAATTCCGCCGATGCAGGTTCAGGTGATTGAAAATGACAAACTGGAAATTAAAAATATCTATATGGGACTGGTGCTGTTATACAATGACAAAAAGGAGATCTTGCCGGTCATTCAGACGAGTGAAGGTCTTGAGTATAATCTAACGGCAGCGATTAAAAAGCTTGCCGAAACCGATATGAAGACCGTCGGGTTCGTTTCATCGGATAATAAATCAATTGCCACAACTAAGCTGCAACAATTATTTCGACAAACCTATAATGTCAGAACTGTCACGCTCGATAATGAGATTCCGCTGGACATTCATACTTTATTGTTAAACGGTTTTCAAGATTCGGTCAGCCTCGATCAGTTGTATAACATTGACCAATATCTGATGCGGGGCGGTAAACTGTTTGTTGGACAGGCTCGCCAGGTTGCTCATTTGCAGGATGGTTATGCATCGGAAATCAAATCGAATATTTTTGATTTTCTGGAACATTATGGTTTTCGCATTGGAAAAGATATACTGGTGGATAAGCAGTGTGGACAGATCAGTATTCAGCAGCGCCGGGGCTTTTTTAGTTTCTCTAATGCCGTCAATTACCAGGTATTTCCGTTGATCCACAAATTTAATAAAGACAATATTATCGTTAAAAGTTTGGAACAGGTACGGCTATTTTTTGTGAATGAGGTTTCGCCGGCGGATTCCGCCGTGCAGTTTACCTCTTTAATGAGCACATCGCAAAATACCGGCGCCCTTTCCCCCGGAATGGTGCCTCAAATGTCACCTTATGGGCAGTACAATATGATCGAAGGGTACAATATCTCGCCTCATGTCCTGAGATCACAGATGAATAACCCGGCGATGGTTTCTTTTCCATTAAAATCCAAAGCTGTAGCCGCCCTTGTTGACGGATCCTTTCAGAGTTATTTTGCTGAGAACTCTGATTTTAATCAAAAGGAAAATTTCATCGGTGTTGGAGAAGACGTTCAGATACTCTTAGTTGGAGATAATGAATTCTTTAATGATAATCGTGCCGGCGGAATCCCGGAAAATACAGATTTTATTCTGAATAGCATTGACTACCTGTCCGGTGATCAGGAACTGGTGGAAATCCGTTCCAGAACCGTGACGGCAAGACCGTTAAAACAGCTTTCCGATGGATCTCGTCGTTTCTGGAAATGGTTGAATATATTTCTACCGGCATTACTGGTAATTGTATTCGGGCTGTTCCGCTGGAGAAAAAATGTAAGCAAACGTAAACTGTTGGAGAGTATTTATGGCTAAGAAAAAAAGTCCCTGGACAAAATATATTGTTCTGTTAGCAGCCGCGCTTTTATTGCTGTTGGCAGTCTCACTAAGAAATCAACGCTATAAGCCGAAAGTAAGTGACGTCTTTGATATTAAAGCCGACGATATTAATGCTATCGGCATTACAAAAGATACATTGTCGATAACATTGATGAAAGGCGATACCGCCTGGGTTTTTGCGGAGCCCGATACGGGATTGGTGAAAGACGACCGGATCGAAAACTTCTTTATAAATATCGTAAATGCAAAAAAATCCGGTTTTGTCACCAAGAATCCCGAGAAATATGATCAATACAATGTTTCCGAAAAGCTGGGTGTGAAGGTGGAATTAAAGAAAGGCGAATATGTTCTGGGAACAGTTCTGTTAGGACGTTCCAAAACCAGCTGGGCGCAGGATTATATTCGCTATCCCGATGATCCGAAAGTCTATATCAGTCAGAAAAAAATGCTTGGTTCTGTGAGTGAACAAGCATCGTTCTGGCGCAGGTAACTATAGCAATTTTTGAAAGTTAAGTCTGATGGTTTTGTAAAAAGACGTTTTAAGAAAAGTATTTGGAGTTTTTAGAAAAATTTGGGATTGAATACGATATAAGATATGTTTTTGATTAGGGAACAAATAGCGAACCCCTATCGGGGTTTGGAATTGTCGAGGTTATTGTTGGATTTATCTACAAATAGTAAACCCCTGCCGGGGTTAATACTGAGATTGCTTAAGCTGACGCCAATGCGACTCGTCGGGGAACTCGTACATCGTTCATCTCAAAGAGACCTCGTTGAGGCAATTTAGTATGATAAAATTTAAACCGCCTATTCAGGGAGGCAGAGTTGATAGAAGTTCAGGGGCTGACCAAATATTATGGTAATGTCCGAGCGGTAGATGACATATCGTTTACGGTTGAAAAAGGCGAAATTCTAGGATTTTTGGGACCGAACGCAGCCGGAAAAACAACAACAATGCGGATTATTACGGGCTACATGCCGGCATCCGCCGGAACAGTTCGGGTCGCCGGATTCGATGTGTTCACGAATGACCTTGAAGTCAAAAAACGGATAGGCTATCTACCGGAAAACCCGCCGCTTTATATGGATATGCAGGTCATAGAATATTTACGGTTTGTCGCCGCAATTAAAGGCGTGAATAGAAAATCAATCGAGTCCGAAGTCAAACGAGTCGCCGACAAACTGTCTATATCGACGGTATTATTCAAACAAATCAGCACATTATCGAAAGGTTATAAACAGCGGGTCGGATTTGCCCAGGCGATTTTAAATGATCCGCCTGTTCTCCTATTGGATGAACCGACGATCGGGCTCGATCCGAAACAAATAATCGAAGTCCGCGAGTTGATCAGAAGTTTCAGTCATGATCATACGGTAATCCTGTCAACCCATATTCTGCCCGAAGTCAGCATGACCTGTAACCGGGTCATTATCATCAATGAAGGCAAACTCGTTGCGGTGGACACGCCGGAGAATTTAACCGCCCGCTTGAAGGGGTCGGAATCCATTCATATGGAAGTTGAAGGTCCGGTCGATGACATTATGAACACGTTAAAGCAAATTCCGAATGTTACGGCGGTTTCAGTTGCTCCTGCGCGAGCGGCTAAAAAAGCGAATATCTCCGGCTATATCATTGAGACAGATGTTGGATCGGATGTTCGCAAAGATCTGTCCCATTCGATTGTCACGAAAGGGTGGGGACTGTTAGAAATGAAGACCGAAAGTCTTAGCCTGGAAGATATTTTTCTGAAGTTGACGACGAAAGAGGAGGTGAACTGATGAGGAATATTCTATCCATATTCAAACGGGATCTGAAAGGATATTTCAATTCGCCGATTGCCTATGTCGTCATCGGTCTTTTCCTGATCGTTACCGGCATTTTCTTCTACCTTCTGCTGTCCAGTTTTTTACAATACAGCTATGCGGCGATGATGCAGCGTCAGGGAGTTCCGCTGAATGTAAACTTAATGATGATCCGCCCGTTTCTACTGAATATGAGCGTTATTATTCTGTTTATGATCCCGATAATTACCATGCGGTCGTTTTCGGAAGAGAAGAAAAACGGAACCATCGAGTTGCTGTTGACGGCTCCGCTTACGAACTGGCAGATCATTATCGGTAAATTCCTGGCTACTTACCTTTTGTACCTGGTGATGACTGGGATTACGGTTTTGTTTATGGCGTTGCTGTTTATCTGGGGCGATCCGGAACTTGCCCCGATTCTGATCGGCTACTTCGGAATTCTGCTGATGGGAGCGGCATTGATCGCAGCCGGAAATTTTATCTCATCTCTGACGGAAAACCAGATCGTTGCCGCTGTCGGGACCTTCGGTCTGACAATGGTTTTATGGATAATCGGTTTTGCCTCGGATTTTGCCGGGAAAATAGTTGGTGCAATTTTGGAATATTTATCGATTGTCGCTCACTTTGAGGATTTTTCCAAAGGCGTGTTTGATACCAGCCACCTGGTGTTTTATCTCTCGATGACGTTTTTTATGCTGTTCCTGACTTATCAATCCGTTGAATCGTCAAAGTGGAGGGCTTAGGATAATGAAACAGTATAAATGGCTTCTGACGCTTGGATTGATT
The DNA here is from genome assembly GCA_023133185.1 of Fidelibacterota bacterium. Classification (GTDB taxonomy): domain Bacteria; phylum Fidelibacterota; class UBA2242; order UBA2242; family UBA2242; genus UBA9312. The sequence continues at coordinate 154 of JAGLWX010000128.1, read as the reverse complement.
CTAATGGGTATCGGGTTGATTGCGTACTCCATAACAAATGTCTGGGATGTCAGGTCACTCGCCGTGATTTGCGTTGGCTTGATCCTGTCAATCTTTTCACTGATTAAATTGGAGCTGAAGGATGTACTCCGGGATCGCCGTTTGATTTACGGCG